>DATMSL010000643.1:0-7082 GCA_035565435.1 Dyadobacter sp.
AGGGTACCCGGAATTAGTTTTTACTCCCCGGCTCCTTTTCTGATTAGACATAAAATAGGGCGAATAATGGAAGAAAACAAGTTGCGCAGCAGGGGCTGGTTTGGTAAATCGGGTAAGGACGGTTTCATATACCGTGCCTGGATGAAAAATCAGGGTTATCCCTCTGATGAGTTTGAAGGAAGGCCGGTAATCGGTATTTGTAATACATTTTCGGAGCTGACACCCTGCAACGGGCATTT
This sequence comes from Dyadobacter sp., assembly GCA_035565435.1. Taxonomy (GTDB): domain Bacteria; phylum Bacteroidota; class Bacteroidia; order Cytophagales; family Spirosomataceae; genus Dyadobacter. The sequence goes on from DATMSL010000643.1 coordinate 240, forward strand.
CCGCGAGTTGGCCGAATCGGTGAAACGCGGGGTGTGGGAAGCGGGCGGCTTTCCGCTTGAATTTCCGGTGATGTCGCTGGGCGAAACACTCATCAAGCCCACTGCGATGCTATACCGCAACCTCGCGAGTATGGACGTGGAAGAATCTATCCGCGCCAACCCGATCGACGGCGTGGTACTGCTTTGCGGCTGCGATAAAACAACGCCTTCGCTCGTCATGGGTGCGGCGAGTGTGGATATCCCCACAATCGTCGTTTCGGGCGGCCCCATGCTTACCGGTCGCTACCGGGGCAAAACCATCGGTACCAGCGATGTCTGGCGTTTCAGCGAGCTGCACCGCAAGGGCGAGCTCACGCAGGAAGAACTTTATACCGCCGAAGCCTGTATGTGCCGCTCCGACGGCCACTGCGCGGTAATGGGTACGGCCTCCACCATGGCCTGTATGGTGGAATCGCTCGGGCTTACATTGCCTGAAAACGCTGCAATACCAGCCGCAGACTCGCGGCGGAAGGTGCTGGCGCATTTGTCGGGCCGGCGCATTGTGGAAATGGTGAAGGAAGATTTGAGACTGTCCCAGATTCTCACCCGCGAGGCATTCGAGAATGCCATTATGATCAATGCGGCAATTGGTGGTTCCACCAACTTTGTGATTCACTTGCTGGCGATCGCAGGCCGCATTGGTGTGGATTTGAGTCTGGATGATTTCAATGATCTCTGTAAAAAAGTACCGCTGCTGCTCAACCTGCAACCTTCGGGAGGGTATTTTATGGAAGACTTCTATTACGCAGGAGGTTTGCCTGTGGTGATCAAGGAGCTTAGCAGCATTTTGCACCAGTCGGTGATTACCGCCAATGGCAAAACTATGGCCGAAAACTCGGCGAGCGCGGAATGCTTTAATCCGGAAGTGATCGGTACGATGGAAGAGCCCATTAAAGACCTTACCGGCCTGGCCGTAGTGCGGGGCAACCTTTGCGAGAATGGCGCGGTGATCAAGCCATCGGCTTCTTTGAAACCCGAACTGATGCAGCACCGCGGCAAGGCGATCGTTTTCGAGGATATCGACGATTACAAAGCCCGCCTCGACGATCCGGACCTGGATGTGGATGAAAATAGTATATTGGTATTGAAAAATGTAGGCCCGAAAGGCTACCCGGGGATGCCGGAAGTGGGTAACATGTCGTTACCTAAAAAGCTGCTCGCGCAGGGCGTGATCGACATGGTACGCATTTCCGACGGCCGGATGAGTGGAACCGGCTTTGGAACGGTTGTTTTGCACGTGTCCCCCGAAGCAGCGGTGGGCGGTAACCTCGCCCTGGTACAGGACGGCGATTATATTGAACTGGATGTGGAGAACAGAAAGCTGCATCTGGAAGTATCAGACGAAGAGCTGGCACGCCGGAGGACACTTTGGAAACCACTTGACCTGGGCTATAACCGCGGTTATGTAAACCTGCATATCGCCCACGTAACGCAGGCGCACGAAGGTGCCGACCTCGACTTTCTCAAAGGCGGTTCGGGCGATAAAGTAACGAGAGATTCGCATTAACAGGCTGGTAATGCGTCAGTCAGATGGCCGGCGTCCCCGCGGCTTGCGGTCCGGCGCATTACCACCTTTCAAATTAGCATTACAATGAGTAGTCAACTTTTTGATAACCATGTCGCTATCGTCACCGGGGCCGGACAGGGAATCGGTTTTGAAATAGCGAAACAATTGGCCTGCCAGGGCGCGGGGGTTATCCTGAATGATACCAACAAAGCACTGGCCGCAGAAGCAGCCAAGAAAATACGCAACAAGGAGGGTGAATGTGTGGCCTTTGCGGGCGACGCCTCCCAGCCGGAAGTCATCGACGCGATGGTCGACGAGGCAGTGAAATGCTTCGGCAAACTTACACTCACCGTATGCAATGCCGGTATTACCTTATTCGGAGATTTCTTTGAATATCCTGCCGAAAATCTGCGCAAGGTACTTGAAGTGAACCTCATGGGTTCTTTCCTGCTCACGCAGGCGGCTGCGAAGCAAATGCGGAAGCAGAAATCGGGCGGAAGGATATTGCTCATGTCGTCGGTGGTAGGGCACCAGGCACATCAGTTTCTCGGGGCTTATGCAATGACGAAGGCCGGATTGGAAATGCTGGCCAAAAACCTCGTGATCGAACTTTCTCCGCATGGCATTACCATTAATACCGTAGCGCCGGGTGCGACGCTCACTGAACGGACATTAGCAGAGGACCCTACCTATCCCAAAACATGGTCGGCGATCACGCCTATGGGCAGGCCTGCCATTTGTGAAGACATTGCCAATGCCGCATTGTTTCTGTTATCACCGCATTCGGGACACATTACAGGACAAAGCCTGATCGTCGACGGAGGCTGGACGTCCGTGAGTCCCCTACCCGATCTGAGCAATATGAATGTGAAATAGCCTCCCTTACTCCCCCGAAAAAAGCTGAGCTTCCAGGTCATCGATGCTACCGTCTTTCGAAAAGAACAGCTCACGTGGCTTGGCAGCGGCGCTCGGGTTGACGGTCATGAAGCTGCGGTACTGATCGTCGGAAATGATTTTCAGATTCAATGCCCTTTTCAGCACCATGGGGAACGGCACTTTGAAGAAATTGGCAATATCCGATGCCAGGAATTCCGGGATTTTGGAGATATCATTTCTGAAAAAGCTCTCCACTTCTTCGAAAGGCAGTAATGCTTCAAAAATCAGCTGCTCCGAACGCGCTGCGAGCGAGGCTGTGTTGGCATAAATCGTATGCAGACCAAGCGAAACCGTGAGCAAATGAATGTGATAATTGCGCTCGTTGATATCCGACGCGGCATTCACAAAAACCCACCCTTTCTGGTGATAGATCGCGGAGAATCCTTTGAAAAGCGGATCTACATTATGCAGCTGCGCGATTTTGATACCGTCGGGATACGGAAGCTTATGTCCGATCTGATGCACAATATCCTGTGCGTAGGAAACATCGGCCACCTCTCCGGCCGGTTCGATCATCCAGTCGCCATTTACCAGGCCTTCGAAGAGATGATCTGCGATTCGCTGGCTTTCTACTTGTCCCAAATGTAGGACAATGCGGTTACCGCGGACAGAGTAATCAAGAAGGAGCTGGTTTTTGGGCTGTTTCCGGGCCATATCGAGGTCGTTGTTGAGGTGTTAACTTTCAAAGATACGTCCTTCCGATTTCAGCCGCAACAGCAGGCAGGTAATATTATCGCCACTCCAGCGTGTTGAGCAATTGCAGCATATCAGCCTGTAAATAATCGATTACAGGTGCCAGCGAATCATTTTTGGTGGCGGTTGGAAAGTAAATGGCTCCTCTCAGGAAATGCCCGGTGCTATCGGTCGTGTAAAACTGGTAGGGGCTCGGCACATCCCCCTCAATTTTAAACAGCATTGCCGTACGGCCTGTCTTGCCCAAAACCCGCTGTTCCTGGATCGACGACGCCCTGATCTGGTGCTTGCTGGCAAGTTTGTAACTGTCATCAATAAAGGCTTTCAGCAATGCAGGGTTGTTGTTGAGGGCCTTGTAGGTAATCTGGATATTGGCCTTAAACTGGGGGTAATTGATAAAAATCCAGTCCTTACCAGCTGTTTTGAATGTATCCGGCTCCACTACCGCATATTTGGAATACTCAAATGTGTAAGGATGTGCCTCGGTCAATCGGCGGTAGGTATGCTTGGGCAGATCAATGCGGTTGTAGCCTTTGGGTTTAGGAATGTAAGTTTGCTCTCCTTCTTTTTTACAGCCTGAGATAAATAACAATGAAACAGGCAGGAAAATCGCGAAAATGAATTTGTACATACAATAGGTCCCGTTGGCAAACATGCGCAAAACTAACGAAAACTACCTTACAATAATTTTACCACTACCCTGAAAACGAAAAAGCGAAACTATCAAAGACAGTCTCGCTCTCCGGCACCCTCCTCCGTTACTCGACAGTAACAGATTTGGCAAGATTTCGTGGTTGATCCACGTTCCGGCCCCGCATTACTGCAATGTAGTACGATAGCAGTTGCAGCGGGATCACGGAAACAAGCGGCGTCAGAATTTCATGGGTATTGGGCACTTCGATCACAAAATCGACCATGCCTGGGATTAATGTATCACCTTCCGTCACAATGGCGATCACGCGGCCTTTGCGGGCTTTCACTTCCTGGATGTTTGACACGATTTTTTCGTACGAACTGTCTTTCGTAGCCAGGAAAACCACCGGCATATCCTCGTCGATCAACGCGATCGGGCCGTGCTTCATCTCGGCCGCGGGGTAACCTTCGGCGTGGATGTAGGAAATTTCTTTCAGTTTCAATGCACCTTCCAATGCCACAGGAAAATTGAGACCTCGTCCCAGGTAAATGAAATTACGCGCATAGGTGAATATGAATGCGATCTCCTTGATTTTGGCAGCATTCTCAAACACCTTATCTACCTTCGAGGGGATCGTTTCGAGCTCGATCAGCAGTTGCCGGTAAGTTTCTTCCGAAATCGTGCCTTTACGTTTCGCTACCGCTATGGCCATCAACGTGAGCACAGTTACCTGGGCCGTGAATGCCTTGGTACTGGCCACGCCAATCTCCGGCCCCGCGTGTGTATAGGCGCCTGCGTGCGTAGCGCGGGCAATGGACGACCCCACCACGTTGCAAACACCGAATATCGTCGCTCCTTTGGACTTCGCGAGCTCGATCGCCGCCAGGGTATCCGCCGTTTCGCCTGATTGCGAAATGGCAATTACAATGTCATTTTCCTTAATTACCGGGTTCCGGTAACGGAACTCTGAGGCATATTCCACCTCCACATTAATACGCGCCAGCTCTTCGAACATGTATTCGGCTACTAATCCGGCGTGCCACGAGGTGCCGCAGCCGACGATCACGACACGGTCTGCCTGCGCGAGTTTGTCGAGGTAGTCGTTCAAACCGCCTAGTTGCAGGTGCGCGTCGTCCGCACGCAGGCGTCCGCGCATGGAGTCGGCAATGGAGCGGGGCTGCTCGAAAATTTCCTTGATCATAAAATGGTCGTAACCGCCTTTTTCGATGGTTTCGAGCTCCATTTCGAGCTTTTGAATGTATGGAGTGGTCTCTTCGGTACTATCTAAATGCTGAATGCTGAGCTTGCCTTCGTTGATCACGGCCACCTCGTAGTCGTCGAGGTACACCACATCTTTGGTGTATTCTATAATCGGTGTGGCGTCGGAAGCGAGGAAATACTCATTTTCACCCACACCAATTACCAGCGGGCTACCCTTACGTGCCGCAATGAGCTGACCGGGATGATCGAGCGACATGACAACGATGGCATAGGCCCCTACCACTTCCTTCAACGCCAGGCGCACAGCCGCTTCAAGCGTAGCACCCGTTTCTTTCTGCACATCCTCAATGAAATGGATCAGCACTTCGGTATCGGTATCGCTCAGGAACTTGTGGCCTTTGCCGATCAGGTTTTGCTTAATCGAAGCGTAGTTTTCGATAATGCCGTTGTGGATGATCGCCAGGCGGCGGTTGTTGGAGTAATGCGGGTGCGCATTCACATCATTCGGTTCGCCGTGGGTGGCCCAGCGGGTATGCCCGATGCCGATCGTCGCAGGAAGCTGCTTGCCGTTCAGCTCCGATTCGAGGTCGGATACCTTTCCCTTCTTCTTGTAAATATTCAATTCGCCATTTTCCAGCAGCGCAATCCCGGAGCTGTCATAGCCGCGATATTCCAGACGTTTCAGTCCTTTTAAAATCAAAGGATATGCCTCCCTGTTTCCAACATAAGCCACAATTCCGCACATATTCTTAAAATATTTTAATTTTTGTGTATGTCCTAGACGGGGCAAATAAATGGCAAACAGCGGTCGTTAGCAAGCTAATTTTTAATTAAATACTAAAAAATATCCAATTTATCGACAGTGCTCGAACACACAAAACATTCCGGAAAAACACAAAAAAGCCGGCGACTCCAGGAATCGCCGGCTTTCTGCCCTGTGAAATCTATCTGTTAGCTTACCAGATCGTTGTAGAGATTGTAGTAAGACTCCGAGAAATTCTCATCCTGCTCGTCGAGCTGCACGCGCTTCGGCGCATTGTTGAAAATTTCGTTCAGACTCGCGCTGCAATGCTCTTCGGCTTTCAGCACCGCGTCGGCATAAGCACATCCGATTTTGACAAAACCTTCGAAATCGGCAGAATGCAAATGTGCCAGCGCCTCATCGCTCACATCCATAGCCTTGGCTTTGCTCTGCAAATCCGCATCGAATTTGTAGTCAAATGCATTGTTGTGTACGGTAAACACACTTTTCGTATCCTTGAACATCGGATCGTTACGGTAAGTGGTTTTAAGGTACAGTGGAATCAGAGCCGTCATCCAGTCATTACAGTGCACCACATCCGGGGCCCATCCCAGTTTCTTAACTGTTTCCAAAACACCCTTGCAAAAGAAGATCGCACGTTCGTCGTTGTCATCGAAGAAGTTATTTTCCTTATCGAAGAAAACGGATTTGCGATGGAAGTAATCGTCGTTATCTATAAAATAGACCTGCAACTTCGCATTGGGAATCGAAGCTACTTTAATGATTAGCGGCTTTTCTTCATCTCCTACGGTAATATTGATTCCTGACAGTCGAACTACTTCATGAAGCCTGTTTTTGCGTTCGTTAATCAACCCGAAACGCGGAACGAGTATCCTGATTTCTGCCCCTTTTTCCTGCATTGCCTGAGGTAGTTTTCTAACGTAATCGGCAACATCGGTTGTTTGGAGGAAGGGATTGATTTCACTGGCTACATACAAAATTCGTAGTTTCTCCATAGATCTTTTAGCAGTTTGTGAAAAAAAGTTTTGCAAAATTATACAAAAAAAATGG
>DATMSL010000644.1:0-3243 GCA_035565435.1 Dyadobacter sp.
ATTGTTATTGCAAGAAAGCTGCCCACCCGGCAGCTTCTTGTTTTATATCCCTTTATATTTGAAGTGCAAATTTCATCGACAGCATGTTCCTGCATCATTCTCCATTCTGGCTGAAAGCGTTTTTCCCCCGTTTTACCTGGCATATTCCTACGAAAGAGAAAAGCATTTTCCTGACGTTCGACGACGGGCCTATTCCCGACATTACCGAAAATGTGCTGGAGCTGCTGGATAAATTCAATGCAAAAGCCACGTTTTTCAGCATTGGTAATAATGTCCTCAAACATCCCGGCGTCTACGAAATGGTCAGAAATGGCGGACATGCAATCGGTAACCACACATTCAACCACATGAATGGCTGGAAAACCGAAGATACCATCTACCTGGAAAACATCCAGCAATGCACCAGGCAGCTAAACCTCGAAACCAGGCTCTTCCGCCCGCCATATGGCCGCATTAAAAAAAGCCAGTCGAGAGTGGTTTTGCGCGACAAGCAGATCATTATGTGGGATGTCCTTAGCGGCGACTTTTCCGCCGAAATCAGCCCTGAAATTTGTTTAAAAAAATCCATTCAACACACCCGCCCCGGCTCCATCGTGCTTTTTCACGACAGCATTAAGGCCTCCAAAAACATGCTCTATGCATTACCGAGGTACCTGGAATACTTTACGGAACGCGGTTACAGGTTTGAAGCGTTGGAAATGCTGTAAGCTTTAAGCTGTAAGCTTAGGCATTTCATGTTTTGCGTAGCTAACCATTTAAATAACCCAATAATAAAAAAGCTTAAAGCTTATAGCCTATCGCTTACAGCAATGATAGATTCCCACGCCCACATATACAGCGACGATTACGCCGAAGACCGCACCGCCATGCTCGACCGTGCCTGGAATGCCGGTATCGAGCAGATATGGATGCCCAACTGCGACCACGAGACCATCGACGGCATGCTCGAACTAGCCGAAAAATACCCCGGCAAATGCCTCCCGATGATCGGTCTGCACCCTACTTATGTGAAGGAGAATTTTGAAAAGGAATTGCAGACTATGGAAGAATGGCTCGGTAAATACGAGTTTATTGCCGTTGGCGAGATCGGTATGGACCTTTTCTGGGATGTTACATTTAAAGAACAGCAGGAAAAGGCATTTCTATACCAGTGCGGCCTCGCGCGCAAGCATAATCTCTGGATCGACATTCATAGCAGGAATGCATTCTGGGAAACCGTAAAATTGATTGAAGATTTCGCCGATCCCGCATTAACCGGCATTTTCCATTGCTTCACCGGCACATTGGAAGAAGCGCAGAAAGCCATCGAACTCGGTTTTAAACTCGGTATTGGCGGCGTAGCTACATTCAAGAACGGAGGTTTGGATAAAGTAATACCGCACGTCGATATACAACACTTGGTACTCGAAACCGATGCACCTTACCTCGCTCCCGTTCCCTACCGCGGCAAACGCAACGAAGTCGCCTACATTGACCTCGTAGCCCAGCGCGTAGCCGATTTGAAGGAAACGACCAAAGCCGATGTGATCGCCACCACCACCACGAACGCGAAAAGCATGCTCAACAAGCTATCCTAATGAGTTACACTAAAATACACATCAACCCTATTTCTCCTGAACCGACCACCGGTTCCGTACTTGTGATTTACACGGGAGGTACGCTAGGGATGGTTTATGAAACGAAAGGCAAGCAGCTCGTGCCATTCGACTTCCAGCAAATCATTGAGAAAGTGCCGGAAATCAGTCGGCTCGATTTCGACATTACCTTCCTCTCGCTTTCCGAGCCGATTGATTCATCGAACATGCATCCGTCGATCTGGATCGAACTGGCGACCATTATCGAGGAGCATTACGAGCAGTTCGACAGCTTTGTGATCCTGCACGGTACCGATACGATGGCCTACACGGCATCCGCATTGAGCTACCTGCTCGAAAACCTCAACAAACCTGTCATCCTCACGGGCGCGCAGCTACCCATCGGCGTCGCACGCTCGGACGCGCGCGAGAATGTGATTACCGCGCTGGAACTCGCGGCCGCCAAGAATGCAGAAGGGTATCCCATTATCACCGAGGTTTGCATTTATTTCAATTCCAACCTGCTCCGCGGTAACCGTTCCAAAAAGCAGGAAAGCTCGGATTTCAATGCATTCCATTCCGAAAACTACCCTGCGCTCGCGAATGCGGGCGTGAATATCGAATACAACTTGCCGTACATCAAGCCTTACAAACCTGGCCTGAAGCTCAAAGTCCACAAAAACTTCGATAGCAATGTGGCCTTTCTGAAAATGTTTCCGGGCATCAGTCAGCAAGTAGTGGAATCGATCCTGAACATTGATGGCCTGCGCGGCATTGTTCTCGAAACCTACGGCGCCGGTAATGCCACCACCGAGCCCTGGTTCCTGAATGCGATCAGTAACGCCATCGAGCGCGACATCGTGATCTTCAACGTCTCCCAGTGCGACGGCGGCCGCGTGGCGCAAGGCCAGTACCAAACCAGCAAGTTCCTGCAACAGATCGGCGTCATCAGTGGCTCGGACATCACCGCCGAAGCCGCCATCACCAAAATGATGTACGTTTTCGCCTGTGAACGCCCCGGTGGCGCGTGCATCGATCTGCTCGGCAAGCCATTGCGCGGAGAAATGAGTATTTGATTTAGCCGGAGATTTGGAAACAAGAATCTCTTTCTTATATTTGCACCCCAATAGAGAGGTGCCCGAGTGGTTGAAGGGGCTACCCTGGAAAGGTAGTATGTGGGTAACTGCATCGAGAGTTCGAATCTCTTCCTCTCTGCTGATAAGAGTAATAAAAAGCAACAAAAGCCTGTAAATGAGTCATTTACAGGCTTTTTCTTTTTTAAGCCTCTGCCAGAATATTCAATTTTACCCAATATTCTGGTGAGCATTGTCAAAGTAAAAAATATGCTCACCAGAACCGATATAACACACTGAATTACAACCTGTTTACGAAGCAAACATCACCGAATTGCCGTGAAAATTTCTTAAGTTATCTTATGTTAAATAGAATTTGTAACCTTAGGAATTCAATTCCTAAGAACGTGTTTTGGAATTATATTTTGGTCGGATGCGATGTTCGTTGTAACATTAATTGAATGTTAGCAAGAATGATCCATGCTACCGAAGAAGATTCTTGCTGCGCACATACTAAAATTCTGGAACCAACAGCAGCAAACTGCTTCAAAAGCCACGTAGAGTTTGAAGAACTTCCTAGTTTTAAAAGTTAAAAT
>DATMSL010000645.1:0-1746 GCA_035565435.1 Dyadobacter sp.
AAAGAATTTTTCCATTTTTTTAGAGCTCCCGGCATTTTCAACTGATTCGATCGATTTATCACATTTCTCATAATTATTACCTGCCCGTATGTGTCTGCGCGGTGAAGTTCAGGCTATCGATTTGTAGAGGGAAAGGTACATCCGGTACATTGCCCCGACTGTGAAATATTGTTCATACGACTTTCTGGCTTCGGCTTTCGCGCGGGCAAGTTCGGCCGGATGGCTCGCATAATGCAGAATTTGGTCCGCAAATTCACTTGCGGTGTTAGCTACCGCCCTGCCATTCAGCCCATTAAGTACTTCTCCAATGCCGCCTACATCAGAGGCAATTACGGGGACCGAGTAGCATAATGCTTCAAGAATGGACATAGGCATACCCTCGTAGTTGGAAGGAAGCATGAACAGGTCGGCGTATTTCAGCAGACGGTGTGCATCTTCCGCTTCTCCGAGACAGTAGGCATTCGTTGGAAGGTCGGCCATTTCATCTTTGTTGCCTATCCAAAAAAAATGAATATCATGGCCGGCAAGCATTTCTGCCACTTCACAAAAAAGCTCAAACTTCTTCTGCGGCGAAATCCTCGCAATGCACATTACCTTGAAACCGGATTTCGACCGGATCATTCCGGCCAGGCGGCGATAACTTTCGCTATGATTCTCAGGAACGTCGGTGGAGTAATCGGTAATGCCGTTATAAATGTAGGAGACATTCTTTTTGATTCCCTCGTTCAGCAGATTATCGTAATCATACTTGCTCACGCCAACTATATGCTTGGCCCTGATCTGCAGAAGGCGTTCCAGGTGGAGAAACTTCCTGAACGCAACCCGTATGGAATCAAAACCATGAACGGTATAAACGATCTTTTTCCGTGGAAAGGCGAGTCGACCGAGAATCCCGATTTTGGAAGAATGCAGGTGAATGACGTCTGGCTTAAATATCTGGTAAAGTCGGCGCAACTCGTTCACCACCTTATGCTCTTTCGAAAGACTGATAGAGCGCTGCAACGGATTGATCTTCCATTGGCCCACTTCCGAGGGAAGCACTTTCCATAACTCTCCGTCCTCCGACGATGCAACCATTACCTCATGACCGTCATTGACAGATTCGCGCGCCAGGTTAATCACCACGGATTGAGCCCCTCCGAGTTCAGCAAGCGTGATGACATGTAATATTTTCATAATCTCAATAACAACTCCAAAGAAACCGCTTTCCTGTTAAATGCGACATTAATGCCTGCCTACGGTATTGTTTCCCCCTATAACACCTCCGATATTACGTATCAGGGATTCGGAGTACGTACCTACCGTTTTAAAACCCTCGTAACTACCTGTTGAAATCCGATCGTAAAGCTGCGGATCGGCAATCACGGATTCCAGTTTTTTCAAAGAATGCCCGAATGTTTCGGTCGTACTAATATCAGCAAAAATTGCTGTTTTCATGTCTTCCGCGTAGTTGGGAATTTCACCTACCGCAGTCACAAAACAGACCAGCCCGTTTTGCATCGCTTCAGCTACGCTCATGGCCATTCCTTCGTTGGTACTCAACTGGATCAGAAAATTATGGTTCCCGAATAATTCCAGCTTCTTGATGCCGTTCACCTCACCCAGAAAACGTATCCGGTTTTCGAGCCGGTGGCTGCGGATATATTCTGTTACAGTTTCAAGCATCCCATCATCCCTGCCATAAATATCCAGTGATGCATTGTATCCGCAGTCGGTCAGGTGCCGGATAGTGTCGACAGCCAAAGG
>DATMSL010000646.1:0-8784 GCA_035565435.1 Dyadobacter sp.
TAAATTCGTCGTATCTTCACTCAAATTTCTTTGTAGACCCGACGAATGGCTAAAATTTTTACACTCTGTTTTTTACTCATCTCCTTCTCTATTCAGGCACAGTCATATAAACTACTCCCCGGAAAGATTGAAGCGGAAGAATTCACGGCAATGAATGCCATTGGCACCGAGAACACTTCGGACGCCGACGGAGGCCAGAATGTGGGCTGGATTCAGGACGGAAGCTGGATGGATTATGCGGTCCAGGCGCCGTCGGCGGGCTACTACACATTCAGATTTCGCATTGCGAATGGGTATAGCCCGGAAGCAACGCTGGTGTTAAGATCCGCAACGGGCACCTCGCTTGGCCGGATTGTGCTCCCGCAAACCGGCGGCATGCAGGGCTGGCAAACGATTTCGTTTATCGTATTACTTCCACAAGGAGACCAAGTAATTCGTATTTTCGCCGAAAAGGGCGGCTGGAACTTCAACTGGTTTGAGGTAAGCACCTCACGCTCGATGGCGGACGGCAAAGTCGAAGCGGAAAGCTTTGACGCTATGTACGAAGTACGTACGGAAGTTACGGGCGATGAAGATGGCGGCCTCAATGTCGGTTATATCGACGATAACGACTGGATGGACTACAACATCAGTCTTGCAAACGCACGCGATTATGAAATTCAGTTCCGGGTAGCCAATGCGTACGGAAACGGCGTCATCGAAATACAGAATGCCGCAGGCACCGTGCTTGGACAGGTAAATGTACCTCAAACAGGTGGCTGGCAAAGCTGGGTGACTGTCAGTACCCATGTTCCCCTGCCTGCCGGCAGTCAGGTGATCCGGCTTTTTGCACGAAATGGCGCATTTAATTTCAACTGGTTTGCATTTGCGTCTGCCAGCGAGCCCATCACGGGTACGATCCTGCCCGCGAAAGTCGAAGCAGAAAGTTTTAACGATTCTTATAGCGTACAGCTTCAAAATACCGAGGATACCGACGGCGGCCAGAATGTGGAGTGGATCCAGGACAACAGCTGGATGGAGTATGATGTACATGTTCCGACGGCGGGCATTTTTACGCTCAACTACCGCATCGCAAACGGATATAGCCCCGAGGCCACGCTTGCCCTGAAAAACAGTGATGGCCTGGAGCTGGGCAGTATCCTGTTGCCTCAAACGGGAGGTATGCAGGGGTGGAAGACCGTGAGCATGCTGGCATCGCTCCCAGCCGGAAACCAGAGGTTAAGGATTTTCGCTACAAAGGGCGGCTGGAACTTCAACTGGTTTGAGGCCAGAGAATCCCGGGCATTGACGAGCCGGATTGAAGCCGAGAGCTTTGATGTGGCATCGGACGTACGCACGGAGGCTACCGGCGACGTAGATGGGAACATCAACGTGAACTACATTGACGACAACGACTGGATGGATTACAATGTGAATGTACCAACCGCCGGCACTTACACGATCAATTTCAGGGTAGCCAACCAATGGGGTAATGGTCATATTCAGTTCAAAAACACCAACGGCACTATACTCGGCAGCGTGGATGTGCCACAAACTGGCGGCTGGCAAAACTATACCACTGTTCGCACTACGGTGCAGCTGGAAGCCGGCAGCCAGATTTTCCGCATCTTCGCCAACCGCGGCGCATTCAATTTCAACTGGTTTGAAGTGATCCCCGGATCCGTTCAGGGACAGTCCGTGATTACTTTTGAAGCGATTTCAGACAAAAACCTCACCGATGGCTCATTCAACCTGACCGCCAGCAGCACGAATCCGGAAACACCTGTTCGATTTACCTCTTCCGACCCTTCGATTGTATCCGTTTCGAATGCAACTGGTATCTGGAAAGCAACCATTCATACTGCTGGACAAGTGACCATTACAGCCTCGCAAGCCGGTAATAACAATTATCTGACGGCCGACAACGTAGACAGGACATTTACTGTTTCCGACAATTCGAACCCCAATAATCCGGCTCTCGGCGCCAAAATCCCGATCGATCCGAAACGCTGGTACCAGCTCACCAATGCAGCCAACGGTCTCGAAGGACTGTTTGACGGCAATACCCAGGAAAATGTACTCACAGGCTGGGGGAAGGTCATCAACAACTATGAAGCTTACTATCCGCTGAAGGAAGGGGAACAGATTACGCTCAATGGCGTCAAATTCTTTGATTTCACAGGTACCGCACAGGATTTCCCGTTGGTACTGTCCGTGATCACGGATCAATGGGAGCGCATTCCGGTGGCAACGTTCACGGGTGAGATTTACAACGGCTGGGCAGGCCCCTACCCCGATCGCCAGTTATCCGGCGACGCGCAGTTCAAGCTCGATCAGCCGATGAGCAATATCCGCTACCTGGTAATGACGATGTCGAACACATTACCAACGGAAATCGAGTTCTATGGAAGCTATACTCCCGGAACCGAAACCCCGAAACCTGCCCGTACTAAACATATTACGCTGAATGACATGCTCGGCGTGAACGGTTATGAGTGGTATTTCCAGGATGGCGTGCATACCGAGTCGCTCGTTGAATCGAAAGTACAGGCCGCCAAAAACTTTACTGGTCTGCGGCATTACATGGACTGGGAAAAGCTGGAATCTTCGGAAGGCGTTTATTCCTACAATCCAACATTAAGCGGAAGCTGGAACTACGACCTGATTTACGAACGTTGCAAACAGGAAGGCATTGAGGTGCTGGCTTGTCTCAAAACACAGCCAGCCTGGATGCGGGAGACGTATCCCGAAGACCAGCGCGACCCCGAAAACGTACCGGTACGATACGGAAAGAACTTCGCAGATCCCCTTTCCTATCTCGAACAAGCCCGGATTGCATTTCAATATGCAGCACGTTACGGAAGCAATACCAATGTCGACCCTTCGCTGCTGAGCGTTTCAACTACTCCGAGATGGACCAATGACCCGGTTAATACAATCAAAATCGGTTTGAGCCTGATCAAATACATCGAATGCGACAATGAGCGCGATAAATGGTGGAAAGGCCGCAAAGGTTATCAGACAGCCCGCGAATATGCGGCCAATATGTCGGCATTCTACGATGGTCACAAGAATACGATGGGCACCGGCGTAGGTGTTAAAAATGCTGATCCCAATATGAAAGTGGTGATCGCCGGACTTGTTACCGGCCCTGATTTTGTAAAAGGAATGGTGGACTGGTGTAAGGAGTTCCGCGGCTATAATGCCGATGGCACCGTAAACCTCTGCTGGGACGTGGTGAATTTCCATCTCTACACCGACAATGCATCATCGAGCCAGAGCGGTACGTCCACACGAGGCGCAGCACCGGAGGTCACCAATGCAAAAGAAATCCTCGAAAACTTTGTCAAAGTAACCCGCGAAGTGTCTAATGACTTGCCAATCTGGAATACCGAAGCCGGCTATGATGTTCATCAGGACAGCCCGTTGAAAGCGATCCCTATTGGCAACAAAACAGCGTTGCAAACGCAGGCCGACTGGATCTTGCGCACATCGCTGTTCACCGCCCGCAATGGGGTTGAGAAACTGTTTTTCTATCAAATGTATGACGACAACGGCGGCGGCGGAATGTTCGCGTCTGCAGGGTTCGTTAACAACGACCAGACGCGCCGGCCATCTGCCGACTATTTCCTGCAAACGCAGAAACTGTTCGGCCAGTACGAATACAAGGAAACGCTGCACAACGACCCGATCGTTGACCGATATGAGCTGAATGGCAAATCACTCTTCATTCTGACCGTCCCTGATGAAGTAGGAAGAACTGCGGAATATACTGTCGATCTGAATCAGGCAGGTGTTGCGCGGATTTATACGCCCACTGCCGGTGCAGACAATATGGCTGTGACGGAGCTGCCGATCGTGGATGGAAAGGTAACCGTTACAGCCGGAGAAACGCCGATTTTCGTCCTCGCTGCCGACAACCAGAATGCGAGACAGGCGGCGGTAGAAATAACAGTACCCGTTACAAAGGAGCAAGTATCACTCCATGCCGAAGCAAAAGTTTACCCCAACCCCACTTCCGACTTCGTCAGCATCGATCTCGCCAACGAAAAAAACGGCCGAATCGAAATCCGCATTTTTGACGCGAAATCGGGAACGCTTTACAAGAATATGCAGGTGAATAAAACAGCGAACCGATTCTCGCACCAGCTAAACATTACACAGCTACCTGCCAGCATTTACATCGTCGAAATCCAGCAAGGCAGTGACCGTGCATTCCGCAAGATTGCCAAGGTTAATTGACAACGGACGTTGTAGCAATCAAAAGCCCGGATCGTTAGCTCCGGGCTTTTGGTTTTAATCGAGGTAAGCGGCACCGCTCATGCGCCGGTTCCAGCGCCCGCCGGTTTCCAGCCTGGCTATATTGAACTTGTCGCGATACTCCTTCGGTGTCACGCCCGTACTCTTTTTGAATAGCTGCCGGAAAGATTTCAAATCGTTATAACCTGAATTAAGCATTACTTCGAGCACACTCTGATCCGTTTGCGCCAGCAATTTCTTGGCCGCCTCGATACGCGTCCGCTGCAGATACTCGATGGGCGTCACGCCAATTGCCTGCTTAAAGCGCCGTACCACATTTCTACGGCTCGCCGGAATGTCCTGAATGAGCACTTCGATAGTACTGCCCTCCTGGTATTCCTTCTCGATTTTCTGCTGCGCCATATTCACAAGGCCGTCGCCATGATTTTGAGGCGGTGCAAATGTCCCGAAATAGGTCTGCTGCTCGCGATCCATATCTATGGCAAACATTTTGGCGGTCCGTAAGGTGAGATCTTCTCCACAAAAACGCTGTATCAAATACAACATGAGATGGAAGCTGCTCGTAGCACCTCCGCTTGTGAAAATTCCTTTATCTTCCGTTACCACCGCGTCGCTTTTCATGATGATATCCGGAAAATTGGAAGCCAATGCCTCCGCCGCGTCTATGTGCGTGGTGGCGTGCTTGCCATTCAGCAAACCTCCCGCCGCGAGCAGGAACGCACCCGTACAGAAGCTAGCCAGTTCCGCTCCGTTTTTATATTGCTCCCAAAGCCACGGAATGCAGCATTGATTGCTCATCATCGAAAGCTGAACATCCCCCGCACCGAATGCCGGTATGAGAATGAGGTCCTGTTTCGTAAACTCATGAATCGACGTCATAGGGTAGGCTCCGTAGAACCTCCCCGGATCGGGATCGGGAGAGAATAGCGTAATATTGAAAAAATGGGGCTGGTTGGCCCGCTCGTAGAAGCTGTTCACCGATTCGAATACGTCGAGGATCGCCGCTACGCTCAATAAGCGGTGCCGGTTGGTAATTAATAGTCCTAGTTGTAACATGTTGTTGATGGTTTAATCTTTGACATTCAGGTCAAAGCGGGCACCAATATAGAAATTTTGTCTCAAATACCCCTCCCAATTGGCGTTTTAAGCAGTTGCTTCGCATCTCATTTTTATTAAATTTTGGATTATTATATTAACAAAACACAGCGTTGCGGCCAAGCCGGGCAGCAGCCAAAATCGATATCCTATGTCTAAATCGAAATTTGAAATCTCGCTGGAATCGGGGGTGCACCACCAACTCCAAACACTAACCGGTAATTGGCAAGGCATCACCAGAACCTGGTTCGAACCGAACGTCCTCGCCGACGAATCCGAAATGAAAGGAACCATCAAAGCCATCCTCGGCGGCAGCTTTCTAATGCATGAATATGAGGGCAGCATTAATGGCAAACCGTTCCAGGGCATCGCCATTTACGGTTTCGACATTCCCAACAGTAATGCACAGGCATTCTGGATAGATAGCTTTCACATGGGTACCGGCATGATGCTCTCCAACGGCACTCCCACAAAGAACGGCTTTTCGGTTTTGGGCCAATACAGCGTCCCCGAATATCCTGCGCCCTGGAACTGGCGTACCATTGCCGAACTACTAGACGCCGATACGCTGGTCATAACCGCTTATAACATTTCGCCAGAGGGACAGGAAGACAAAGCGACTGAGACGGTTTACAAACGCATTGGCTAGCACTGCATTTGCGCCAGTTCGTGCTGAATAAAGTTCTGCAATTGCTCCTTGCTTGGAAGCTTCACAACATATTTGCTGACAAACAACTGCATATCGCTGTCCGCAACCGCATATTCAACCAATGCCCGGTTCTGATCCGTCACCAGCAATAAACCCACTGGCGGATTATCGTCCCGGGCCATGACTTCTTTCTTGTAGTAATTGATATAAGTTTTAAGCTGGCCTATATGCTCATGCCTGACCTCATTGGTTTTCAATTCGATCAAGACGTGGCATTTCAGAACGCGGTGATAGAATACAAGATCGACAAAAAAGTATTCATCCCCGATGATGATCCGCTTTTGCTTGGCTTCAAAGCAAAAACCATGGCCCAATTCAAGTAAAAATGCTTCCAGGTTATCGACGAGCGCTTGTTCCAGCTCGTTTTCGTAGACTACATCCCTGGCTTTTAAACCGAGGAATTCGAAGGCGAACGGAGATTTAATGATGTCGGTAATGCTGGGCCGCTGCACATGCGCTTCTACGCTCCGGGCTAGCGCCTCCGGATCGAGACTTATGCCTGAACGTTCGTAATAAAGGGTATTGATTTGCCTTTTCAGTTCAGCTACGCTCCAATTGCAGGTAATGCATTGCCGTTCGTAGAATGCCCGCTTTTCAGGTTCCCTCAGGGGCAGCAATAGGGTGAGATGTGAGAATGACAAGCGAGAAAGCAGCATTTCCGCGCTGACGAAATTAGAATCACTGCTTTTTATACCACTATTAACAGCATTAACTCTCGAAGGTAAGATATTCAATTGCGCCATTCCAATACTTCCCAATTGTGCAGACAGTGTCTGCACAATTTGAGGATAGGTCAGATAGAATTGCCTGAACAATTTCAAATTTCTACCACTTAGGCCGGCAATATTCAATGCGTTGGCCAGATCGTCGACCAACCGCTGCCCGTACCGCGCACGGTCTTCGCCATTCTGTTCAAATTCTACAATATGAAAGCCGATCAACCAATTGCGAATCGTCAAGTACCGGTTGATGGCCTTAGAAGCAGTTTCTTGCAGGGTGAAATTGGTCTCTTGAATCGTTGTCACCAAAGAACTAAAATTCGTCATGTCGATGAAGTTTAAAGATGGAAAAAGGCGAATATCTGTCTGAGTAGATTCATCGCTGCCAGCCGATTCTCCAATGGTATGATTTTATTATCCTGAGGCACACAAAGCCCACAGCAGGTGAGTTAACCAGTGATTCTAAAAACGCAAAAAAAATGACCATCGGTCAGGCCAATGGTCATCTGGGGGAAATTTTTAAGCGACTGCGGCAGCCGGCACTGCCACGGTAGCGTTATCAGGAAGGGCAACAGGCTCCGGGTCGTCCGGGACGGCGTCGCCTACGACCGGGCCGTTGTGTGACAGCTCGCTGCCTTCCTTTTTGGATTTCAAAATGGGCCACAGAAACTGGGCATACCATTCCTCCTCCTGGTAGTGCTTAATGCCGTACGACGACGGGTATTTGCGGGTGATGATGCCGGTCCCGAAGATAATATCCCAGAGGAAGAACATATTACCGAAGTTACCTTTGTAATAGCCTATCCCGTCGTCGGTCGTGTCGGCATGGTGTGCATGGTGTGTTGCCGGAGTGGAAATCAGCCTTTCCAATACCCAGCCGATCGGTTTCAGCCATTTGATCTCGTAGAAAGGCTTATCCCAGGGAATGCTCGAATGTGCGCCGGTAGTGATGAACGATTTGATCACTTTCACAAATAAGGCCGCATAGCCCAAGCCAAGGTAAGTAAGTGCAATGGTAAGGTAGGTTTGGGAGAAAAACAGTGTGTAAATCACGTTCTGCCTGCTCGCCATGGCCATTCCCATGTAATTGGCGGAATGGTGCGTGCGATGGAAGCGCCAGAGCCAGGGCACCTGGTGATGCAAGCGGTGGTACCAGTATTGCGTGAGGTCGTCAGCCACAGCGATAATCAGGAAGGCCCACCAGAAGGGTACCCATTCGAATGCATTTTTCGCATCAGGCAAGACCAGCGGAAGGAATTTCAATCCGAAATAGGCCACAAACGGTCGGATAATGAGCTTGGGAACGACAAAGCAGACAATATCCAGAATCCTTTCATTCTTCGTCCATTTGTTTTCATACAAACCCGCCGCAAACTCGATCACACCCAGCACGAGCACGATCACAGGCAATCCCCAGCTGCTCAGGTTTTTGAAAACCGCCTCGATGAATGCAGGCGCTTTGAATGGGAACGCATTGCTTCCCTCCCACGGCCGGTAATCGAAAACATGGAAGCTGGCAAACATCAAAACTATGGGCGCGAGGTAAAGCACCACGCTGACTAGGCCGTCGCGGGTAATCTTCCGGGCCAATGCATCATCCAATTTCATGCGAGATTTAATTTTTATGGTGAAATGAGCAATCAGATAAAGAATTTCCACGCCAGCCAAATGCCTCCGGCGATCAATACAAAGGGAATTAATGTAAGCAGTATGCCGACGGCGATCTTCCTCGCGAGCAGCACCACGTCTGAGAATGTGAACATATTACAGATAGTGTAGTAGTACCGGTTTAGTATAAACGCAGCAAATAATATGGGACCGGAAATACCCCGGGACAGCACAGCCGGCAACTGAAATCGCCAACCACCGAAAATTTCAGATGATCAGCCATGACTGTCAGGCGGGATATTTCCGAGAAATGTCAGGAATGAGTCGCCGTTTCAACAACAGCGACCGGATTGGATCCGGGAAAAACAAAGCATGTAGGTATGCCCTACCACATTCCCCATCGGGGCCTTACAA
>DATMSL010000647.1:0-1537 GCA_035565435.1 Dyadobacter sp.
AAGTTGGGCAGCATGACGGGTACTATCAAAACGGCAGAAGATTTCAACGAAAGCCTCGACGATTTATCTGACTATATTTAATGGCATACCTGCTAGATACACACACAATACTTTGGTCCCTGGGTCAAAATCATAAACTTTCTGAAAAAGCAAGGACGATAATTGAAGACATCAATTCCGTTTGCTATGTGAGTGCGATTTCTTTCTTTGAGATGGCCATCAAAAAGAAGACAGGGAAACTCGAATTGCTATATCCCATTTCCCGCTACCACGAAGAAGCACAAAAGATCGGTATCCAACCACTGGCTATCAAGCCGGAGTACCTGGATCTGTATGATGAACTACCGCTGCTGGATGGTCATCGTGACCCATTTGACAGATTGATGATCGCGACTGCCGTTGCGGAAAAGCTGACAGTCATTTCAATCGATGATAAGTTTACCTTGTACGGCAACATAGAAGTATTATGGTGAAAAACGGTTCATGACCTCCCGCATCATATTACCAAGCGAAGTAGCCACAATGCCATCACCCATAGGAAACGTATCCTTTCCGGAATAAATCACAAATTTCTTGTCCGGCTGAATGTCCTCGCAGGCAATGTGAAATCCTTTGGCTAAATGCGGAGCCGAGTTTCTTTTGATTTCGATTGCCCATTTTTTACCGTCCGCAAATTCCAGGACCAGGTCAACCTCCGCACCACCGGCGCTGCGGTAGAAATAGGGCTGCATGCGAGCAGGGGCAACGCTCATGATGTTTTCGATAACAAACCCTTCCCAGCTGCCGCCTACCACCGGATGTGCCAGCAGATTATTGAAAGTTTCTATCCCCATTAAACCATGGGTGATACCACTATCTCTCACATAAATCTTAGGACTACGCACCAATCTTTTGCCGGCATTCGAAGCCCAGGGCTGCAATCGTCTTACGAGTAGCAGATCGACCATCAAATCCAGGTAACGGCTGATGGTCACGCCGGAAACGTCCAGATTTCTCGCCAGATGCGATGCATTAAGCACGCTTCCCTGGTTATGTGCGAGCATTGTCCAGAATCGCTCCAAGGTTGCTGCCGGGATACGCGGACCAAGTTGTGGAATATCACGTTCGAGATACGTCCGTATAAAATCCTGCCGCCATTCCAGACTGTCGCGATCCGAAGCTGCCAATAAACTTTCGGGGAAGCCCCCGCGAAGCCACAATGTGTTAACCTGTTGAAAATCGTCGGACGCATATTCAATAACGTCCACCGGGTACAGTTCCAGATAGGATATGCGGCCGGCGAGCGACTCGCTCGATTGTTGAAGTAAATCAATGGAAGCCGACCCAAGAAATAAAAACAAACCCGATCTGTTCCCTCTCCGCCTCTCCTGATCGATAATTCCCCGTAATTCGGTGAAAAGCTCAGGTATCCGTTGAACTTCATCGAGCACAATCAGCCGGTCCTTGTTCGCTTCATAGAATGCCCGGATATCTCTGACTTTTTCCAGGTCCAGCCGACTTTCCAGGTCTAAATACAATGCAGGCGTAGAATCAACTA
>DATMSL010000648.1:0-33906 GCA_035565435.1 Dyadobacter sp.
GATCTGAACTGTATTGATCAATTATGCAGGCCCGATGAAACCCAAGTTTCTAAGCATTAGCGGTGAAATCATCGAAAGGATCAAATCCGGCGAATTACAGCCGGGCGATAAAATCCCTTCGGAGAACGATCTCATCAAAAATTATAAAGTAAGCAACACGACCGCCCGGAAAAGCCTGTTGGAAATCGAGAATCAGGGCTGGGCGAGGCGTATCAAGGGAAAGGGGACGTTTGTTCTGAACCGGACGGTGGGGCATCACCTGATCCGCACGCTGGGGTCGATCAATGCGACGCGGCGGGGGTTTCATGAGAGCCTGATCGCCGAAGGCTTCGAGCCACACAACGTGGTGCTGGAAAAAACGGTGCTCGACGACGGCATTTCTTCGGAAATAGGAGGGAAGCATTTCATTATGGACGGCCCGGTGCTGAAAATCCACCAGTTACGGTACGCAGACGACGAGATTATCAAGGACGAGGTCAAGTATATTTCACTCGCGCTCTGCCCGAAGATCAACCGGATGCCTACCGAAATTTCTTATTTTAAAGTATACGAAAATACCTACCACCTCAGGATCGACGAAGTGAAGCAAACGCTGAGCACAGAGATCGTGCAGCCTGGTTCGGAGCTGGATAATTTTGACTTGTCGGCCGCTACGCCGATGTTCATCCTCGACAGTGCGGTGATATGCACGGACGGCGAAGTCGTGGAAATCGAAAGATCGTTTTACCGCGGCGATAAATACAAATTCGCTATCAGCGCCAACCCCGATTACCACGACTAGCCGGTATCAGTAAAAATAGGGCACCAGCCTGTCAACGATCATCATATGTCCTTTTTCATTGGGATGATTGACCGACGACATTACTTCTTTGAGTTTGCCTTCCTTTATAACTTTCTGAAAATCAATGTAGGGGTCCGCGAGGCCCGTGCCATACTGTGCCGCCAATTCGCGGATTTGCGCTGCATAGGGGTCCAGCGGGTTCGACGGGTCCGAAATATCAATACGCTGATCAGGAGAAGGTGTTACCAGGATTACCTTGATATTCTTCGCCTGCGCAGCCAGGATCATCTTTTCCAATGCCTCGCGGGTTTTATCCAGCGGCTGAAAACGGTCGTTCAATGCGTAGTCGATGAAGATCACATCGGGCTGGTGGGGCAGTACTTCGGCTTCGAAGCGTTTCGCGCCGCTGAGGGAATTCTCCCCGCCGATCGCCGTAACGATCACATTCACCACCGCATAGGGATAATGCCCCTTCAATGCTTTCAGGAACAGGTTCGGGTACGATTCCAAGGTATGTACCTCGTGGTTATCCCAATATCCAGCCGGCACCGAATGCCCGTGGAATACGACATTGACGCGGCGGCTCTTCGGCCATTGCGTAAGCAGTTCGCGCTTCACGCCGGACAGGTAAGAAGTGTCAGCCACTTGCGCGACAACGTTGGCAACGATCAATACGGTCAGGAAAAAGGTGGAAAGGTATTTCAGCATGGTTGGTCAGGTCAGGCGTGGTCAAGTGTGGTCAGGAAAGGTCAAGTGTTGTCAGGAATTGTCAGGTATTGTCAGGTGTTGTCAGGAATTGTCAGGTATTGTTACAAATCTTACAGTGTTCCGCACCGGCATCGTTAAGGTACAGTGCATCGTAGGAAATACCGCTGTTTACCAGGATACCACCAAATTGCCCGTGACATTTTCTACGACGTAATGCATCCCCAATTTCGGATCGCCAGGTTTGAAGGTAATGCGGCCTTTGCGCCACGGATAGTTGGCATTGAGATAAGCATTAAACCGCTCCGGGCTAATGTCCTCGTCCGGGTAAATGCGCACCGTCGCGTTTTGAAGACCGCTGATGCGGTAGCGCTTGGTGATGCCCATTTCCCCCGAATGCAGTTCTTTCAGCGACACAATGCCCTCATTTTGCTCTACAAATACCCGCGATTCGCGGTTCCAGGCGGTGGGTAAGCTGTACACCGATCGTCCTTTTTCGAGCTTGGTATCCAGGCCGTTCAGTAGAGGGGCTCCCTGCGGAAAGCGGAATTTGTTGCGGATCGTCGTGTTGGGATTGTAGCCGGAAAAAATGAATGCATTGTTACTTCGCGAAACGGTAAGTACCGGGTTTTTTACAGACGGGTCTTCCTTGGCAATGCCGAGATCGATCCCGAATTCCTGTAAAGCGTAGCGAAGCAGGAGCGGGCCGGTGAATAGCTGCGAAGGATCGTCAGGTGTGAGCAGTTTACCGCCCGTGAACTTGCTGGAATTGGTACCGCGGATGTACAGCACTTTTCCGCCGTTCCATTCTTTTCTCTCCCTTACCCAAGCCGCATCGCGTTTCTGGTCTCCCTGGCTCATTTGCGAGAGGATTTTGGTGAAAGAATCCTTTGGATTTTGTACCCGGGTGGCCACGCCGCCGGCGGAGAACAAAGCGCTGTGTATGATTTTGCTAGGATAAGGGTGCTGCATTTCGTCGCCCGCATACACGCTGCTGATCTTGAACTCGCCTTCCAGCGGGGCTACATTTTGCAGGTTGAGCAGATCGAGGAAGGCCGGGCCTGCATGCCCGGCAGGACCGTAAACCATAAGCTTTCCGCCTTTTTCAACGAATGCGATTAACGCCTTTTCAAGCGGTGAGCCCGCTTCGGGCACGACACTCAGCAGCACCGATTCCTTGAAGCGGGCCGGGCTTTGCCCGATTACTTTTTGAAAAGAACCGGTAGAAATGACCGTATTGACGGGTAAGCCGTTGTTCACCGCCTGACGGATGAGCCAGTCGCCGTAATAGATTTCCGGCAGCCTGTCCTTGTATCGGAATGCCCAGTCGTAATATTCGTTGAACGGGTACACCCACACGAGCGGCCCGGGCGCGGTGGGTGCGTCGTAGCGTGCTTTCAGGATATGCGGCGTCACCTCGTCGGGTACCTGGGTAGGCATGTTTCCGAACGAATCGTCGATGCTCAGGAAATTGAGGTGGCTTGGTAGTTTCACTTCGCCTTTCGCGTTGATCCGCGACACGGCCAGCGGCAGGTAAATGTCGTGCGGCTCGCGGCCATAGCGGTCGAGCCAGGGGCTGTTGATCCACCACGGGTCGTGGGTGTAGTAGCGGAAAAGATAGCGCTCGTCGGGTAGCTCGGCCATTCTCGACATGTAACCCACCATTTCCAGCCCGAAATCACCGTCCAGTGCAGCCCAGGGCGAGTTAGGCGGAGGCAGAATGTTTTTATCCTTGTAAATGGATTTCAAATCCACACCATCACGCGCCAGGTCCGCACCGGCCGAAAGATTGGTGCCGCGCGTCTGCACCTGGATATCGGGGCATTCGGCACGGAAATACTTCCAGAAATCGGCGATTTTGGAATGGGTAGCGGCCAGTTTTTCCTGATCGAATCCCTTACCATCGAAAATCGCCCCGGTCGATGACCACCCTTCCACGCCGAAACCAAACCCGTTGCTCAGCCATATGAAATCGAAACCCATATCGCTCGTCAGCCGCTTTACCTGCCGGCCCAGAAAGGTACCGAATGGTGTTCCCTCGGGAATTCCGTTGGGGAAACCTGCATAGGGTTCGGAATCCGCTTTGAGCACCGAGTAGCAGCTCACCATCGTGTTGTGCCCCATCGCACTGCCGCCGAGGATCTCGCGGTGGCGTTTGTATTTGAAGTCGGATTTTGCGAATTCCGGCCCTGGGTCGAAAGTCTCGCCAATGCGGATAGGCTTACCCGTCACTTTGCGGCCTTCTTCCTTCAATGCGGATACGATGAATTGCAGGTCGCCGTAGGTGAATTCCGGCGGGTTTTCGAGGTACAAATAGGCCCGTTCGTGGATCGAAAGTTCTTTCGGACCGGAGCCAACCGCATGCGCGGTATTCGGGTTGCCGATGTAGCGCGCCCATTCGAGCCGCTGGGCCGGATCCCCCTTGTATTCGAGGATTTCGGAGCCGTCGCCGGTCCAGAGCATGACGGACACGGTGTCGGCATGCCGCAGCATCGAATGCCATTGCGTGAACATTTCGCGGGCAGTTTCTCGGATGTAAGCCTTATCATTCTTCCGGAAGGGTTTCAGGGACACTTCCAGGGTTATGTTGTTGAAGGGCAAACCTTTGAGTGTCGAGGGTTGCGGCTGCGCTATAACTGCCAACGGTGCCAGCAGCAGCGCTACCCATGCCCGTACATTCTTTTTCACAATCATGTATTTCAATGTTTAATAGCCCGGGTTTTGTCCCAGATTCGGGTTAATGTCGATTTCCCGCAGCGGTATCGGCATCAGTACCTCATGGTCGGCGACGTTGAAATTCAGCCCGTTGTCTTTGAAGTATTGATTCATTACCAGCTGATAACGCCCTGTCCGCACGAGGTCGAACCACCGGTGGCCTTCGAGGAAAAATTCGAACTTCCTTTCATTTTCAAGGGCTAATGCGAACGCGGCCCTGTCCAAACCTGTTTTCGCCGGCAACCCTGCGCGGCTTCTCACGGTATTCAGGTAAGTATGTGCATCGGCGGTACTACTGGTTTCGTTGAGGGCTTCCGCATACATGAGCAGCACATCGGCATAACGTAGCGAGGTGAAATTGATCCCGCCATCGCCGACAATGCCCGTTGTGAAATCCACGAATTTGAGGCCGAAAAGATCCTTCTCATATTTACCGGATATCAGCTTCACCGAATCGCCGATGGAAGCGGCCCGTCTTAAATCGCCTTTCTCATAGGAATTGGCCATTTGGCGCGTCGGCAAGACCCTGCCTGACCCCTGCATATTGCCGGGGAACATGCCCACATCGAAACGGGAAGGCATGAAGATGGAGGAGAATGAATTGCCTTCGCCCACATTGCCCGACAGGTATTTTACTTCAAAAATCGACTCCTGCAATTCGTCGTTACCATTCGTGAACAGCTTTTTATAATCAGTACTCAATGAATAGGTTTTCAGATCGATTACCTCTTTCAAAACTGTTTTAGCCAAGTCAAACTGTTTAGTAGTGAGATATACTTTACCCAAAAGTGTCTTGGCCGCGCCCGCGGATGCCTGCGACTTGCTCAACCCAGTTACGCCATTCAGTAATGTGGCCGATTGGATGAGGTCCTGGGTAATCACCTTGTACACCTCGGCGACGGGCCTCCGTGTCATATCGAATTGCATGATTTCGTCCGGACTTCTGAATGACACATCCACGATAGGTACATTGCCGAACAGGCGGACGAGGTAGAAATAGGCATAAGCCCGTAAAAACAGCGCTTCTCCCTTGTACTGGTTCTTCTGCGCGTCGGTCATGGTCACCGCGTCGAGCCGCGAAAGAATGTTGTTGGACCTGGCGATGGTCGCGAAACTGATGCTCCACACGGTATTGAGAAAATCATTGGAAGCGGTCAGGTTCACCTCGTCGCATTCGGCTTCGGCCACCAGAGGAGAGGTGGATTTAATATCGGTATTATCGGTGGTGAGGTCGCCCAGGTCGATCAGCGCGGTGTTATGCAAGCCTTGTAGGCTGGCGTAATTGCCGACCAATGCGGTTTCGAAGTCTTTGGGGTTTTTGTAAAATGAATTTTCGCTGATCTGATATTCCGGCTGCAAACTCAGGAAATCGGAGCAGGAGCTGGTAATCACCGCGATGAGGCCGTATTGAATGTACTTTTTCATGGTAATGCTTTTAAAGGGTGAGTTTGATCCCGAGAGTATAAGTGCGGGGCAGCGGGTAGTTGAGGTAGTCGATGCCTGTGTTGACCACGTTGTCGCCGGAAATGCTCGATTCAGGATCGTAGCCCACGTAATTCGTGAAAGTGTACACGTTCGCTACATTGGCATATACATTCAGATTGCTCACGCCCATGCGGCGGGTCAGGTCTTTCGGCAGGTTGTACGACAGTTTGATGTTTTTAATACGGGTAAATGAATTGTCGAACAGGTAATGCGACGAAGTCCCGAACCCGAGACCGTGGTTGCTCCTGATCGAGCGGGGCATGATACCATCGCCGGGATCAGCCTCCGACCGCCATCTTCGGTCGGTAAGCGCGAGGTTGTTCTGCACCCCATTGTCCCCGAGCAGGGAAGTGCCCGCATCCAGGTACGTGTAGGCACCGTGCGAGCCCACAAGCCCAATGTTCAGATTCAGGTTGCCGAAGGAGAAATTGTTGTCCATGCCCCAGGTGTAATCCGGCCAGGGCGAGCCGACGATCTTGCGGTCGCTCTGGTTAATGACACCGTCTTTGTTCACATCCTCAAATTTGAGGTCGCCGGCCTGGGTTTTCGGGTGCTGCAATGCGGCCCCGTCCAGTTCGGCGCTGTTCATGAACACGCCCAGCTTGTTGATCAGGTAAAAACTCGAAATCGGGGAACCTACCTGGGTAATCTGGTAAGCCGAGTTGGCAATCCTTCCGCCTTCGGTAGCCAGTTTCAGAACCTTGTTTTCGTTATGGCTGAATGTCACATTGGTACTCCATTCAAAACGTTTATGACGGACATTGACGGTTTGCAGGCCGAGCTCGAAGCCTTTGTTCTCAATGTCGCCGATGTTCTGGGTAGAGCTGTTGAATCCGGATGCCGCGGGTAATTGCACGGCCAGCAGCAGATCGGTCTTGCGGTCGCGGTAGGCGTCGGCGGTGAGGGTAATGCGGTCTTTGAACAAGCTCAGGTCGAGGCCGATATTGGTCTGTTTTGACTTCTCCCAGGTGAGGTTAGCATTGGATAACGTACTCGGGACGAGGCCCGGATTGAGTGCCCGGTTTTTGATATAACGGGTAGCCGATAACAAACCGATGCTGGTATAATCGCCGATCTGGTTATTTCCCGAAATACCATAGCTCGCCCGCAGTTTCAGGTTGCTCACCACGTTCTGGTTTTTCATGAAATCTTCCTCCGCAATATTGTAGCCCACTGAAAACGAAGGGAATGAACCCCAGCGGTTGTTGGCGCCAAACCGGGAGCTTCCGTCGCGCCGTACCGTCGCGGTGAACATGTATTTGCCTGCGTAGGAATAAGTTACCCGTGCCATCATCGACAGTAGCGACCATTCATTGATGCTCTGCGAACCTGCATTGACGATACCCGCTGTGATAAATGGCACATATTCAGTCGGGAAATCGGAGGCGCCTGCGGACACAAGGTCCCGGCTGTTCTTCTGGGCCGTGAAACCGATCAGCCCGTTTACAAAATGTTTATTATTAAAAACTTTGGCGTAGGTCAATGTATTCTCGTTCAGCCAGTTCAGGTTTTCGGCCCGGGAGGTTCCTGCCGTGGCGGGATAGTTCAGCGTGCCAAAATTCGGGACGGCCGAAGAGCGCCACAGGCGAATGTTGTTGGTGCCGAAATTCACGCCAATCGAGCTTTTGAACGTCAGGTTATCGGTAAGGTTGACTTCCAGGAAGTTATTGGTCACCAAATCCATCACCTTGCGGCGGTCGCCGGAGCCGTCGGCCACGGCGAGTACATTCGCCAGAAACCCGAGGCCATCATTTACATCATTCTGATTGAAATAATAACCGCCATTGGCATCGTAGACCGGGATGGTCGGAGAGGCGGCCAGCACATTCGCCAGAAGCCCGCCCGCACCGTAATGCGACTCGGTGTTCACAAAGCGGCCATAACCGTAGGAACCGAATGTCGATGTCCCGATTTTAATGCGTTTGGTAATCTGCGCATCCACATTCACCCGCAGGTTGAAACGGGTGTAATCCGAATTGATAATGACGCCTTCCTGTGAAAAATAGCCGCCGGAAATGAAGTACCGGGCTTTTTCGGTGCCGCCGGTCGATGAAAGCTGCAAATTCCTGACGGGTGCCGTTCTGAAAAGTACGTCCTGCCAGTCGGTATCGGTGGTAAGCGACTCCGGAATCCTGAAATCGGGCCTTACCCGGGTGTTCACCGACCGTACTTCGTTCGGGTCTGTCGCTTTTCCGCCTGCATATACCCACGCATTATCACGCCCGTCGACCACGTAGTCGGCGTATTGCTTCGCATTCATCATTTTCAGTTTGTGTGCCACTTCCTGGAAACCATAAGAGGCATCCACACTGATTTGCGATTTGCCGTAAGCGCCTCGTTTGGTGGTCACAATTACCACCCCATTTGCCCCGCGCGAACCATAAATGGCAGTGGCCGAAGCATCTTTCAGTATTTCAATGGATTCAATATCAGAGGGATTGATAGAGGCCAGCGGGTTCACCCGGTTGCCCGTATTGGCGGCCATGCCCGCGGATGAGAAGTTGTTTCCGCCATAGCTGCGCATATCGGAGCCGCCGCCGCCCGAGCCGATCGCAAAACCGTCGATCACATACAATGGCTGGTTACCGCCGGTAATGGAGCTCACACCGCGGATGAGCACGTTCACATTCCCGCCCGGCGCGCCGGTGGTTTGGGTGATCTGCACGCCTGGTGCTTTGCCTTGGAGCATCTGGTCAAAGCTGCCTGCCGAGGGTTGGATAAGCTGTTCACTCGAAATTTTGGCAATGGAGCCGGTCAGGTCTTTTTTGCGCTGCGTACCATAACCCACCACCACTACATCCTGCAACTGGTGCTGGTCGGCCATCAGCACGACGTCGATTACCGTGCGGCTGCCGACTGGTATTTCCTGCGAAACATAGCCGATAAAGCTCACGACAATGCTGGCCCCGGACGCTACCGACAATTTGAAATTGCCGTCCACATCCGCGACAGTTCCGTTGTTGGTACCTTTTTCGGTAATGGTGGCCCCAATCAGCGGGGCCTTGTCGGCGTCGGCGGTGATCTTGCCGGTAACGGTGTTTCGCCCGTCGGACTGGGCGAGTGACGGGGTGCCGCCGAGAGCCAGGCAGCATAGCAGACAGCCGACCCACAGCCAGCGTCCGGGGAATAGAATACGAATCATAGTCTTCAATTTTTTAGGATTGAACTCGAAAAAGGGTTTGAAAAAGACAAAAAGGCGCTAATTCAGCCGGAAACGGCTGCATGCGTAAGCCAATCGGTGAAAATGTGCGTCAGTCTTCTCTGATAATGACGGCTTCCAGGTTGAGGTATCCGGCTATTTTGGCAATAGCGCTCGCGTGGTGGCCCACACCTAACGCAAAATGGTGCGTGGGGCCCTCCTTCATCCAGCGTTGAAGGAAAGTGCGGACGTCGGGCTTGAAGAAACCCCGGGTGTTGGTGTTGCCGGTAGGCGGGATAGGCCCCTCGACCGACTGCCCCTCGGCAATGACAAATTTGAATTTTCCGTCATAAGTGGAGTTAATACTCAGCATAGTAATGGGTCCCTCCTTGATCTTGAACTCCACACCCGCCCCGAAACCGGGCTTGCCGTGGTATTTGGTAAGGCTCCGCAAAACGGGCTTGCCTTCCGCGATGGCGACATTGTGCGGGCCGTCGTGGCCCACCAGTACAAATCCTTCCTTGAAATCGACGGGATGGAATTCCGCGAAGCTACCGCCAATGCCTAAACGTTCCATGATCAGCATGGCGAAGCATGTTTTGAGGTCCGACTCGCCGCACATCGGGAAGCCGGCGCCGGTCAGGAGCGAGTTGCCGACGATCAGGTTCGACATCACGGTGCGGGTTTCGCTGTTATCCGGTCCCTCGTAATAGTAGGCCAAGCCGTCGAGTTGTTTCGCTTCCACAAATTTTTCCAGGGCTACCGTCACCCGGGCGGCAGTTTCGAGGTCGCTGTCGCGGAGTTTTTCCGAAATAGGGTCGGAGACGGGGTCGGGCGTATCGAAAAAGTCGAGAATGCGCTCCTTCATGTTCTCGATATCGGCGCGATCTGCCTGCTGATATTGCGTCACGATCTCATGCGCCTCACACTGAACGATATGCGCCCCGAAATGCGCGGTGAACATCGTAGAATCGGAATGCATATCCAGCATGGCCTCGATCGGGTGCCCGATGTGCCCGATCCGCGAGGTGCGTACGTCGTGCAGCACAGCCGCGATGCGGCAGTATTCCCGGATCTCGGCGTCGGCCTGCGGATCGTCGTGCAGCGTACCGATGATCATGTCCGGCACTTTCTTGCCCATCCGCGCGGCCACGCCCGCAAACTCTGGCAGCGAGCAGATATCGTCGTTGTAAAGCTGCATGTAGGTGGAAGCGCGCGTGTAGTCCATGGCTTGGTCGGGCTGCAATGCTACCAGCACGATCGGTACGTTGAGGTTGCGGATAATGGTGCCGAATGTGTTGGAGGTTGCATACGTGAGCATGTCGCAGAACACCAGGTCGAGGTTGGCCGCGTGGAGCTTCGGTACGAGCTCGTAAGCTTTCTGCACGTTGTCGACCAGCCCGAAATCGACCAGCTCGACGTCTGTGCTGCCGCGGATCTTCTCGATAAAAACCTCCTGTTTGCGCAGCATATCATCCAACAGGCCCTCGAACTGGCTCCAGTATTTGAAATAACCCACGCCAAACACACCGATCCTGGGCCGGGTGGGCTGGCGTTTCTGAATGATCGCTTCTCTTACCTGGTGATTCTCACTTTGTAATGTGTTTCCCATGAGTTGGTTAAATGTTGATTCTGGTAGTTTTTTTTTTATGGTTTAATACTTAACGCACTAAGTTGTTTAGGCAACACTTTTCCCTATTTCTGTTTAAATAAAAGATCACTCGTTGAAAGGAACGGGTACAACTGCTTCTTCCTCCTGGTTCAGCAATGGTACCAGCCTCGGTATCCATACAATGAATGCTGCGAATGCAATGGGATAGAGCAATCCGGATGCGATCCAGAGCGGCTTGTAGGTGTATTCGCCAATGATTTTCCCGATCATCGGATTGAGGATCAGACTGGATAATGCACCTGCGGTACCGGAAAGCCCCACGACCGTGGAAGTGGCCCGGGAGCCGAAAACATCGGAAATAGCAGTAATGTAGTTGGTAATCCAGCAGCCGTGGGCAAACATGTAAAGCGCCATCAACGCCACCGCAATGCTTAACGACGACGTGAACTCGGTGAGCGGAACAGCGAGCGTCAATGCGGCTGCGCAGCCCATCACGATCTTGCGCGCACGATCGGTACTGATGTTTCTTTTGATCAGATTATCAGAGAAATAGCCACCCAGAATATTGGAAATACCCAACGCCAGAAAAGGTATCCAAAACAGGTTGCCAATCTCCTCGAAAGGTACATGACGTACTTCGCTGAGGTATTTGGGGATCCAGAACATCATGAAATACATCACCGGGTCGAGCATGAAACGCATAAGAATAAATACCCACGTGGCGCGCTGGCGAAGAATGGACGCGAGTGGTATGGTTGCGGTTTGCATCGCCGGAGCGGCAGCCTGGGAACGCCAGGGGATGGCCAGCCATACGATCACCCACACAATACCGATCAGCCCTGGTATTGCAAATCCTGCACGCCACCCATAAGCGTTTGATATCCATATCGTAAGTGGCGGCGCGACTACTGCTCCAATGGCCGACCCGCCGATTGCAATGCCGTTGGCCAGTGCTCTTTCTTTTTCGTCAAACCATTCGTACACCGTTTTGGCCGCGCCGGGAAAACAGGCGCCTTCGCCCATGCCTAGGAAAAAGCGGAAGGTGAGCAGCTGTGGCAGGCTGGTCATCAGGCCGTGCAGCGCATTCGCCATCGACCATAAGCCCACCGCGATTCCCAGCCCTTTTTTGGCACCTATTTTGTCGATCAGCCGGCCTCCCACGGTGAACATCAGCGCGTAACTCATTAAAAAGCTGGTGTTTACCCAGCCATATTCCACATCCGTGAATCCGAATTCTTTCTGGATCCTGATCACGGCAATGGAAAGCACCTGGCGGTCCAGGAAGCTAAGTCCCGTAGCGATAAACACCAGGAAAACGACGAACCAGCGGATGTAGTTTTTCTTCATATTGACTTAACGCACTAACTTAAATTTTGTCAAAAATAAACCGGCAAAATACCAAATGCAAGATTTGGCGAGTTTATTTTCGCACGGCCCGGTTTCGGGCCGGTTTTTTTGCGAAAAAGCTGTCTGAAAGCGGAATAGAGGGGCGGGGGCGATTAAGAGGCAGAGTTCGCCGCTTTGCGGAAATCGGAGGGCGATAATCCTCTGGCCTTTCGGAAGGTCTTGTTGAGATGGCTGCTGTCGGTAAATCCAAATTGAGCGGCTATCTCACCCAGGCGCTGGCTGGTATGCAGCAGACGGGATTCTATCAAAGTGAGGCGATAGCTGCTGATGTACTCCTGAAGACTTTCACCGGTTTCACGCTTAAAAAACTGACTTACATAGGTTTGCGATATGTTGAAATATGCGGCCAGCTTTTCGACGCGGAGCGCCTCCGGGGAATAGATATGCTCATGAATGTAACCCAGCAGGGACAGCGGCTGGGCCGACTGATAATCACCCGCCTGCTGGAAAAGTGCGATGTTCCGGGCGGCGATTGTGATGATTGTGTTGAGCATTTGTTGCATTACCTGCTGGCTGTGCGGCCCGGCGGCCTGTTGTTCTCTGAGAAGCGCTTCTGTCAGCGACCGGACTAATGGCTTGTCTGTGACCGTTTTGAGGATGCATCCGGGTAAATGGTTGTGGTTATGAAAAATATATTCGAGCCTTTGGAGCCATTCTGTCGGCTGGACTTTCAGGTAGCCCTCGTTGAATCGGATAAATGCAAAATGCGTTGTTTCGCGCACTTCAAAGCCGTGGCTATCCTGCGGAAATATCAGGAAGAGTTTGTCCGGTCCATACGGCAACTCGTGGTCGTTGATGACCTGTAAACCGCTTCCTTCCAATATATAAACCATTTCGAAAAAAGAGTTTTTGTGCGGTTTGCCCGTGTATTGATCAGCCACAAGTAGCTCGATTTCGTAGGGTTTATGAAGGTTTTTAATGCGCATCCTTTTGAATTACTGATTTATCCAATAAATGTACAGATTTTTCCCTCCAAATACCGGGAGATTTGCAGCATTGGAAACATTAACCCCTGTAAGTATGAATGCTACTGTTTTTTTATTGCTGCGCCTTGGTATCGGGATTAGTATATTCGGGCATGGCGTTGTCCGGTTACCCAAGTTGAATGCGTTCAGCCAGTGGATGGTCGGGAGCTTCGCAAAGTCGATGCTGCCGGCGGAGCTGGTCAGGCCGTTCAGCATGGTTCTGCCGTTTGCCGAGCTGGTGATCGGTCTTTTACTGCTGGTGGGCCTCTTTACGGGACCGGCGCTGATTTCGGGCGCCGTTCTGATCCTGATGCTGCTTTTCGGTACGGCGATGGCCGAGAACTGGGAAGCGATCCCATCGCAGCTCATTCACCTGATTTTCTTCGCTGTACTACTTCAATTCCTGTCCAGCAACTCCTGGTCTCTGGACAGAATTTTTAACAGACAATGAACCCTATGAGCACGCGACGAACTTTCATCAGGCAAGCCGGTGCATTGGGTACGTTAGGTGTGCTCGGCATGCCCGCCCTGGCCGGGAGCGGTTTTAAAGAATCCCCGGACACATCATCCTCGCGGTGGCCTGACGGCTCCCGGCTGGTGGTATCGGTTTCGATGCAATTTGAATCCGGCGGTCAGCCCGACAATGCGGAAAGCCCGTTTCCGCAGAATATGTTACCAGGTTTTCGCGACTTGCCGGCTGCTACCTGGTACGAATATGGCTATCAGGAAGGCATTCCGCGAATGCTCGACAACTGGGATGAACTTGGTATAAAAGTGACGTCCCACATGGTGGGCGCTGCCGTGCTTAAAAACCCGGACCTGGCAAAGGAGATCGTCATGCGCGGACATGAGGCAGCGGCACATGGCATGAGCTGGCGCTCGCAGTACAACATGGCCTATTCGGAAGAAAAAGCTTTCATTCGCGAAGGCGCGGATGCGATCAGGAAGGTGACGGGCTTCAATACCGTGGGTTACAATGCCAACTGGCTCCGGCGGGGGGATAACACATTGAAAATCCTGAAAGAGCTTGGTTTTAAGTACCATATTGATGATTTGAGCCGCGACGAGCCCTTTCTGACGCGCGTGGACGGGCAAAATTTCGCCGTTGTCCCTTACACCCTGCGCTGCAACGACATCCTGTTGATCGAGGGGAAAAATTTCTCCGCCGATCAGTTTGCGCAGCAGGTCAGAGCAGAATTTGACCAGCTCTACAAGGAAGGAGCCACACGCCGCCGCCAGATGTCGATCAGCTTTCACGACCGGATTGGCGGCACCCCGCAAATGGTGAAAGTGACGTATGACCTCATCAGGTACATGCAGCAGCACGAGGGCGTCAGTTTCAAGAGAAAGGATGAAATAGCAAACATCATACTGTCCGAGTCGTAGTAGAAACAACCGTTGACAAGGTTTTAACAGTAATAATTGCACCAGAATATTTTGCAATTTCTTTCCCGTGATTCGTCATTGACTATAATCAACCGCCGTAATATGTCTACCCCCACGATCGACACTTCCCGGGGCCTCTCGGCCAGTCAGGTACTGGAATCACGCAGCAAGCATGGCGGGAATAAGGTGGAGGGGAAAAGAGAAAGCGGTTTGTGGGACGCTGTTTCGGGGCTCGTAAAGGAGCCTATGCTGATATTATTGATCGCGGCGTCGACGATTTATTTTGTCACGGGCTCGCATGGAGAAGGTTTTTTCATGCTCGGAGCGATCCTGGTCATTTCCACGATCTCGATTTATCAGGACAACAAAAGCCGTAATGCGCTGCGTGAGCTCAAATCATTGACCGAGCCGAAATGCAGGGTGATCCGGGATGGACTCGAGATTGAAATCCTGAGCGAAGATATTGTGGTCGGCGACTGGCTGATCCTGGAAGAAGGGAATAAGATCCCGGCAGACGGAGCCGTTCTGGAAGCACATGATTTCTCTGTCAACGAATCTATACTTACCGGGGAGTCACTGGCTGTCGCGAAAAATGAACCCGGCAGCGAGGTTTTCCAGGGAACGCTGGTGGCGAGCGGAAGGGCTGTGGCTCAGGTTGGTGCCATCGGCGCTCAAACCAAACTGGCGGCGATCGGGGCAAGTCTGCAATCGATAGAGCAGGAGCCGACACCATTGCAGGTACAGATCACCAACTTCGTCAAGAAGATGGCCATTGCCGGTGGCGCCGTTTTTTTGCTCGTCTGGGCGATCAATTATATCCGTACGCAAGCCCTTTTAGACAGCCTGTTAAAAGCGCTGACTTTGGCAATGAGCATCCTGCCAGAGGAGATTCCCGTAGCATTTACCACTTTTATGGCGCTGGGCGCCTGGCGGTTGATGAAAATGGGCATTATTGTGAAGCGAACCCAAACCATCGAAACACTGGGCAGCGCTACGGTCATTTGCACGGACAAAACCGGGACGATCACCGAGAATAAAATGCAATTGGCTGGTTTGTACGTCCATGCTCAAAACCTTATTCAGGCTCCGGACGGCACTTTAAGCGACCAGGGGAAGAACCTGCTGGCCATGGCAATGTGGGCAAGTGAACCGGTCCCTTTTGACCCGATGGAGATAGCATTGCATGAAGCATATGGGAATTCCGCGGCTGTCGACATGCGTTCCGGGTTCAAGCTGGTGTATGAGTATCCGCTGGAGGGTAAGCCGCCGATGATGACCCATGTATTTGAAAACAGGAATTCGGAACGCATTGTCGCCGCCAAGGGAGCGCCGGAAGCGCTTATGGCTGTTTCCGGGTTGTCGGGAGATGAAAAACGTACGGTATGGGAGGCCGTCAATACGCTTGCGGCCAAGGGGTACCGGGTGCTCGGGGTAGGGCAGAGCAGTTATCCTGAAAAAATATTCCCTGAAAAGCAGCAGCAGCTGCCGTTTCACTTTTTGGGGCTGGTTGCCTTTTATGACCCTCCCAAAGCCAATATCAAATCTGTTTTTGAGGCATTTGGCCGGGCCGGTATCCAGGTGAAAATCATTACCGGCGACAACGCCGCCACGACGCAGAACATTGCCCGGCAAATTGGTTTTGACGGCGCAGAGCAGGTGATGCTGGGCGAGGAACTGGTTGCGCTGGATGAAAAAGCCTTGCAGGCGAAAGTGATGCAGACGGGTATCTTTGCCAGGATGTTTCCGGAAGCCAAGTTAAGAGTGGTCAATGCCCTGAAAGCGCAGGGGCAAATTGTGGCCATGACCGGCGACGGCGTCAACGACGGTCCGGCATTGAAGGCCGCGCATATCGGGATTGCAATGGGAAAAAAGGGGACGGAAATAGCCAAACAGGCATCGTCGCTGATCCTGGTTGATGACGACTTTGCGCGGATGGTGGACGCAGTAGCGATGGGACGCAAAATATATGTTTCGCTTAAAAACGCGATCCGCTACATTATTTCGATCCATATCCCCATCATCCTGACCGTTTTTATTCCCCTGGCACTGAGCTGGGCTTATCCCAATATTTTTACGCCGGTCCACATCATCTTTTTTGAAGTGATCATGGGGCCGACCTGCTCGATCATTTATGAGAACGAGCCGCTGGAAAAGGACCTGCTGTCGCAAAAACCCCGGCCGTTTACCTCTACCTTTTTTAGTTTGAAGGAGCTCTCCGTGAGTATTTTGCAAGGACTTGTAATCACGGCAGGCATGCTGCTCCTGTACCAGTATGCATTGGCGCAGTCGTATGATGAAAATCTGACCCGCTCGATGGTTTTTATAGCTTTGCTGGCTGCAAATGTTTGTTTGACGCTCGTAAACCGTTCATTCCGCCACTCGATCTGGACTACCATCCGGTACAAAAACAACCTGGTTCCGATGATCATCGGCATTACTGTCGTGCTTTCTGTGCTGATCTTCGTTATATCGGGTGTTACCCGCTTTTTCAGTCTTGCACCCGTGAATTTTAGCCAGTTACTGATCAGCATCGGTACCGGAACCCTGTTCACGATCTGGTACGAAGTAGTCAAGATTTATAATCGGGCTTAGTGGCGCATTGAACGACTGAGTCTGCGCCATGGCTATTATTTTTGACCGGGAATAAATTTGGAGAGCTCAATGGCGGCAATGCAGCCCAGCGACACGAGAGCGGTCAGGGATAAACTCTCGGTCGACAAGGGTACCGTCTTGAAAAGCCCTTTAAGCGCCGGAACGTACAGTAACAGCGCCTGCAAGCCGATCGTCAAAATGATCGTCAGCAGTAAGGGAATATTTCGGAACAGTCCTGCGCTGATGACCGAACGCCTCAGGGAGGAAACACTGAGGGCATTTCCCAACTGGACGATGCACAGCATCGTAAATACCATCGTTCGCTGGACAGGAACGGCCATGCCGTTTCGGGCAGCCAGGATCTGTAACAGAAAAGCGGCCGAGGCCATCAATATAGCCGTTATCACGATCCGGACGGCCAGGCCCTGGGCGAACAAACTCTGTCCGGGCGGTACCGGCTGACGGTCCATAATGCCCTTTTCGGCCCGTTGGGCGGCTAATGCCACCCCCGGAAGCCCGTCCGTGACCAGGTTGATCCAGAGTATATGAATGGGAAGGAGCGGGATAGCCAGACCGAAAGCCGGGGCCAATGCAATCACGAGAATTTCCCCCAGGTTACAGGAAAGTACATACACGATGAATTTGCGGATGTTGTCGTAAATCCTTCGCCCTTCCTTGATTGCCTTGACGATCGTCGAGAAATTATCATCCAGCAGCACCATCTCGGCAGCCTCCTTGGCTACATCCGTCCCGGTGATACCCATGGCCACCCCGATATCGGCCTGTTTGAGGGAAGGAGCGTCATTGACGCCGTCACCGGTCATAGCCACGAACTGCCCCTGGCTTTGCAATGCACGGATGATCCTGAGCTTTTGTTCCGGGGACACGCGTGCATAAACCGACACTTCCTGCACGATTGCCTGCAATTGCGTATCATCCAGCTCCGTCAGCTCCTTTCCCGTCAGCGTTTTGACCTCCTGGGTGCCGGCAATTTCCAGGCGCCTGGCAATGGAAGTGGCCGTCAGCGGCTGGTCACCGGTGATCATTACGACCTTAATGCCCGCCGTCCGGCAGTCGCGGATGGCCTCGATCACGTTTTCGCGTGGTGGGTCGATCATCCCCGCCATTCCCAGAAACAGCAGCGAATGCTCGGCTTCCAACGTTAGCTTATCCGGCTGCTGGTCAATTATCTTATAGGCAAAAAACAACACCCTTAACCCCTCGCGTGCCCATTCGCGGTTTTGATCCAGCAGGTCCTGACGCTGTTCTTTCAGTACTTCGTTGATCCGGGATGGTGCGCCCTTGACAAGCAGAAGGTACCGGTCCTGATAGGCGTGCAAAGTGGTCATCCTCATGCGATCCGAATCAAAGGGCAGTGTTTTCAGCAGCGGATATTGTTTTTCTGCATCCTCCCGGGAAATACCCTGGCTTTCCGCATATTGTACCAATGCAATTTCGGTTGGATCGCCCATCAGCCGGCCGTTCTGATCGAAATGCACCTCGTTGTTGAGCATGCAGGCGAAGGGCAGCAGGTCTTCCGACTCCTGAGCCGCCCGGGCTTTTTCTACGCTCATCTCGTTTTTGGTCAGCGTCCCTGTTTTATCAGTACATATATAGGTAACCGAACCGAGGGTTTCCACCGCAGGCAGCTTTCTGATCAGGGCTTTGTGCCGCACCATTCTTGCCGCCCCATTAGCCAGCCCGACCGTGATTACTGCGGGGAGGGCCTCCGGCAGCGCCGCTACGGCCAGCGACAGGGCCGTCATGAAAATCACGAGCGGCTGTTCGCCTCTCAGCAGTCCGTATCCGAAAACCAGCACGCAGATAACCAGGATAGCGATGACCAGGATTTTGCTGAATTTCTTCAACCGCTGCTGCAAGGGAGTAATGGTCGCTTCCTGCTCCAAAAGCCCGGCGATGCGCCCGATCTCGGTTTGCATGCCGGTACTGGTGACCAGCATTTGTCCGGAGCCGTTAGCGACAATGGTACCTTTGAAAACCATATTGAGCTGGTCGGCAGGGAGCAGATCGTCTCCTGCAACAGGGGCAATCACTTTCTCGATCGCGTGACTCTCGCCTGTCAGGATCGCTTCCTGGGTTTTAAAAGCACTGATCTTAACGAGCCTCCCGTCGGCAGGAATGATATTGCCGGCTTCCAGTGCCACGACGTCGCCCGGAACAAGGTCCGTTGCATCCACTTCCTGATGGACTCCGTCCCGGATGGCTATCGCATGCTGCGCGGAAATTTGTTGCAGCTTTTTCATGGATTCCTCGGCGTTGTATTCCTGAAAAAAGCCGATGACCGCATTGGCTATGATAATACCGATGATCACATAGGCATCGATGTGCTCTCCGACAAAAAACGATATAACGGCAGCGACGATCAGGATGAGGATCATCACATCTTTGAACTGACCCAGCAGTATCGTCCATTTGGACCGCTGTTTGGCAGCCACCAACCTATTCAGGCCGAATTCGTTCTGGCGCCGGGCCGCTTCGGCAGAGGACAAACCCTGGGATGTGCTGCCTAATGACTCTATGGCCTGTTCTGCTTTTATTTGATAGTATGGCTGCATAATGGCTGAAAAGCTGGATTGGGAACCTGCAAATAATGGGATGGAATGAATGATT
The DNA here is from genome assembly GCA_035565435.1 of Dyadobacter sp. Taxonomy (GTDB): domain Bacteria; phylum Bacteroidota; class Bacteroidia; order Cytophagales; family Spirosomataceae; genus Dyadobacter. The sequence continues at coordinate 19,419 of DATMSL010000648.1, forward strand.
AGCGATGATTTAAAATCATTAGCCCAACTGAAAAGTAGCATCATTGCGTCACTGGAATGTCGCCCTATCGCGACGTTCTGGCTGGGAGGGGTTGCTGGATGATACAGCGGGACGTTTTTGAAGATATTACAGCGATGCGCGGTTACATGTCATGTTTCAGAAAATAGTTGGATTAAGGTTATGGTATGAATGACGGTGATAAACGGCAGAAGAATAATGACTTACGTCGCTATTTCAGATGACTTTTGCATAGCATCGCCGGGCAGAGGATTTCATAATTTTCATGCCAGTAGTCGCTTGACCACCAAGTTACGAGCGATTGCCACGGTTACAGTATTGACTCACCCAAACCACTTTCCCATGAAATCTTCCCCGTTGTTCAAATTGGCTTTGGCATCCGCTTTATTGATACTCGCGGCGGCTTTGTCCTGCACCGACCACAACGAACCTGATCCTCAGACCGGCTGTACGCTTGTAAGCGGCGCTCCACGGCTCTATCCTTGTGAGTTTGAAATTCAAAAAGTAGAATTTTGTAACAAGCTCGACGTTAACGACGTGTTTGGAACCATCACTCCGGGGAGCCCCGATATTACTTTACCGCTGGCCATGGCATGGAACAGTTTCCATCCGACGCCAGGCACCGTGGATGCGACTTTTAAAGTCAAAATTCACATAAAAAGGGTATCAATGCCTTCATTCGATTCTTCCAATGAATACATTATGCCCAAGGTAACAGGAATGCTACCTGTCAGTCCGCAAACATTTGACATCAGCCACTTTCCTCCGCTTTTCCCACCGGTTCCGGTGCGGCTGGATATGCAGCTCAATCAGACAACGGTCGTTTTTGCAGATGCATTTTACCATGCCACCGAGCAAAGTCAGGGCTCAGGCGGCTTGCTCTATACCAATATTTCGGGCACCGTTCTTTACCTGATTTACAACATGGCTACCGCTGCAGTTCTGGCCGGGCCGCCGAATAACTATCCGACCATACTGGACGTGGGCGAGGCGCACATTGCAGTGAATCCTACATTGGTACAATAGGCTGATAAAGTACATTTTACCCAAGCTGACTGTCTGTGCGGAAATGTAGGACCACCGGAAAGGGAGGAAACGGATTACTATTGCCATATCTGAAAGCGGTTCTTCGTGCTTCCCTTGACAACGCGCTGTTTTAAAGCTGACGGTGGTCATAATTTGCCGCTGCCGTAACAAACACCTTTGTGCAGCCAGATCACCAAACAGACAAAGCTGGCTTGAAAACATTAATCTAAAAGCCTATGAAGATCTTACAGGACAAAGTGGCCATCGTTACCGGCGCAGGTTCAGGCATTGGACGGAGCGTTGCGGTCGCATATGCACGGGAGGGTGCGAAAGTAGTGGTTTCTGACATGGATGAAGAGTCGGGGCGTGAAACCGTCCGGCTCATTGGTAACGAGGGCGGCGACAGTTTCTTCTTCCAATGCGACGTGTCTTCGCCGGAGGAGAATGAGGCGTTGGTTTGGGCTACAATCGAAAAATATGGCGCTCTGCACATTGCCTGCAACAATGCGGGAATCGGCGGGGCAATGGAGCCAACAGGCATGTATCCGATCGAAGCCTGGGACAAAGTGATCGCCGTGAATCTCTCGGGGGTGTTCTATGGTACCCGGTACCAGATTCCCGCCATGCTCAATTCGGGCGGGGGAGTGATCGTGAATATGGCCTCCATTCTTGGCAGTGTGGGGTTTGCCAATAGCCCTGCGTATGTGGCAGCCAAGCACGGTGTGCTCGGACTTACCAAAAATATCGCGCTCGAATACGGTGAGAAAGGTATCAGGGCCAATGCAGTTGGACCCGCATTTATCAAAACATCGCTGTTGAAAGATCTGGACGAAGCAACCATGGAGTGGCTGGTCGGCCGGCATCCGATCGGGCGAATGGGCGAACCCGACGAAGTTGCGGAACTGGTCCTGTGGCTCAGCAGCCCCAAGGCTTCTTTCGTGACAGGCTCCTACTATCCGGTGGATGGGGGTTACCTGGCGCAATAATTCCACCTGAAACACAAACATATATGCTACCTCAAACCATGAAAGCAGCGGTCGTTCGCGAGTTCGGCAAGCCGCTCCGTATCGAAGAAGTTGCTGTGCGTCGCCCTGGTACCAACCAGGTTTTAGTCAAAATCGCTGCCAGCGGTGTTTGTCACACCGACCTCCACGCCACTGACGGGGACTGGCCCGTGAAGCCAAAGCTGCCGCTCATTCCTGGTCATGAAGGAATAGGGTATGTTGCCGCGGCGGGGCCGGACGTAACCGGTATTCGGGAGGGCGACATTGTAGGGGTGCCCTGGCTGTACAGCGCCTGCGGTTGCTGTGAATATTGCATTACCGGCTGGGAAACGCTTTGTGATGCCCAGCAGAACGGCGGTTACAGCGTCGACGGCAGCTATGCCGAATATGTCCTTGCCGACGCGCGCTACGTGGCGCATTTGCCGGCAGATACGGATATGACCGGCATGGCGCCTATCCTGTGCGCGGGCGTAACCGTCTATAAGGGCTTGAAAGAAACCGATACCAAAGCAGGAGAATGGGTAGCGATTTCGGGCATCGGGGGCCTGGGGCACCTGGCCGTACAATATGCCAAAGCAATGGGCATGCACGTGGCGGCCATCGATGTGAGCGACGACAAGCTGGAACTGGCCAAACGCCTCGGGGCCGATCTGACTGTCAATGCTACGCAGAGCGATCCTGGCGCGTTTTTGAAGAAAGAAACAGGAGGTATGCATGGCGTACTGATCACGGCCGTTTCTCCCATCGCTTTCCAGCAAGGAATAGCGGCGCTTCGTAAAAAAGGTACCATGGCATTGACCGGCTTGCCTCCGGGTAATTTTGAACTGCCTATTTTTCAAACTGTTCTTAACCGCCATACCATCCGCGGCTCGATCGTCGGCACGCGCAAGGATATGCAGGAAGCCGTCGGCTTCGCCCTGGAAGGCAAAGTGAAGGCGACTGTTCACACGGCCCGTCTCGACGATATCAACAGCATATTTGACCAGATGAAGGCAGGCCGCATTGAAGGGCGGGTTGTAATGACTATGTAGCTATGGTGGCAGTATCGCAACAGCGATATCAGAGCGATCAGGAAAGCTACGCTTGAATTTTGCGGCGTTAAGCCTGTGAAAGTGTCCAGAATTGGGCCTGTAAAGTACCTAACCGCAGCGCAGAGAGAAGTAGTGGTCGCCAGGCTCGCCCGCCAAATTTCATCAAAATAATCAGAACTGGGTCGCTAAGCCTCTAAACGTCAATCAGAGCTGAGCAAAATCACATTCTGCGGTGCCAGTAGTCATCCCGGTTGTCGGAGCGTAAATCTAATTTAGATCCAGCGTATAACCACTAGGGTTGCGTATTGTAATTGGCTAAACACAAGTCCTATGAAACGAATACTTGTTCCCTGTGACTTCTCGGCGGCGGCTAAACATGCCTTTCAGTTTGCCGTTGAACTGGCTGCTGCTACGGGTGGCCGCGTCCTCGTACTGAAAATAATGCAGGTTCCGACGGTTTTCGGAAACGGAATGCCGGGTCAGCCATTCGAAGCCATAGATCCCTTGTCGATGATAGACGAATGGATCGCGTACAGCGAAAAGGAGTTTGAGAAATTGAAAAGCAAAACGGCCCACGGTTCCGCCCGGGTTGAGTTGCTGCTGGAAACCGGTTATGTCAATGACGTAATCCGGGACGTCATTACCAGAGAAAAAGTTGACCTGGTAATCATGGGTACCGATGGTGCGACGGGGCTGAAAGAGTTCTTTATCGGCTCGCACACCGAGAAGATCGTCCGCGCTTCTCCGGTACCCGTGATGGCCATTCATGGACCCTTTCATTTGGACTGGGTCAAAAATATCGTTTTCCCAACGACTATGGAGCTCGACCAGAAACGATTGGTGGAGCAAATCAAAACGCTTCAAACATTGTTCGGAGCCGTCATACACTTGCTCTACGTCAACGGGTTTCCGTTTAGTGTGGAATCCGAGGAGCAGGCCGAGCGCAAATTGGAAGATTATGCCCTGTTTTATGGATTAAAAGACTATACTGTTCATGTGAGCAGGGGACTCAATGTCCAGGAAGGGATTCTCAAATACGCCCGCCGTATTCCCAATTCTATCATCGCCATGGGGACGCACGGCCATAAAGGCCTTGTACATATCACCGAAGGCAGCGTTGCCGAAGATGTGGTCAACCATTTGACAGAGCCTGTCTGGACGTATGTAATGCAATGAACTGTGATCTTACCGATTAACCTGACATAAAATCTTACTACCATGACCTATCAAGCAGAACAGGAAAAAGTCACATTTGTACTGCCTTTGTATTTTGTAAAAGCCGAAGTGACCTTTACCAGTCAGTCGGCAGAGGATGATCTGACGATACCACTTACCCCTGCGAATGGCCCGCGGGTCAGCATTTCGACCCGCCGGTTTGCGAAGGGTTTCTGGCTCGCGCAGCTGACCTGGTCTGTCGGACGCGAACGGTTTTGCAGTGAAGGCTGGTTTGAGATAGCCTAGCGAGAATGTACAGAGGAAGGGCAGCGCTGGCTGTCCGTCATAATTTTGATATCCATAACCAACTCTGAGGAATCTATGCGGACGGTGCTGGCGTTATTCGGGATTATCTTGATAGGGTGCAGCCCGGAAATGCGGGTTTACCACGAGGTCGACAGCAATTGGCCCGTTTATCAATACCATACCTTCCAATGGGCTGAAACAGACAGCGTATCCTGGCACTCGAATCCCGTCTATTTCAATGAATTGAATGACCGGCGGATTAAGCAGGCCGTGAACGATCTCCTCACTGCAAAAGGCTATTTACTTAGCCGCGAGCCATCCGATTTGACGTTGCGCTATGATATCCGTATCGACGAGCAATCTATGCTGCTACCGGACCCGTACGGCTATTTGTATGGCGATTACTGGATGATGCCGCGCGACAATTTGTTCCGGTACCGCGAGGCGACTTTAATTCTCGATGTCTGGCATTCACGGACCAAGAAGCTGATCTGGCGGGGCTGGGCGGTTGCCGTGGTGGAGGTTGTGTTCGACGACGGCAAAAATCCGGAAATTGTCATCCGGTCGGCCATTACGAAAATTCTCGATGTTTTCCCCGCACGCGCGGTCGGGGGCGAGGCGGGCAGGGCCGTAGCGACAGGAACCAACGCTAAGAATTAGGCTGGCTCCTTGACGCTATCTTTATTGATTACTTCCTGGGATACTTCTTAATGCGGTGAAACGTCAGGAAGTTGGCATCGTGGTTATTTCGGGCGCCACCCAGGCCGTCGTCGTATGCGGTACGTGATAGAAACAGAATGTCCTTGCCGTCAAAAAGCCAATCGACATACTGGAAACCGTGATGAACTACGTCGGGGTGTTGCAGCACGATCTGGTGAAAATCCCAGGTTAGCAGGTCCTTCGAACTGTAAAGTGCAAGCGTGTTCCGGATACCGGAGGGGGATTTACCGGTTTGCGCCGATTTCACTTCATCGGGGATCAGGTTCGTGAGGGTCCAATACCGCTTTGTTTTAGGATCAAAACGGATCGAGAACTTCTTGCTCCCGCCGGGCATTTTGATAAAACCACTGACCGGATCGAAACTTGCCATGCGGCCGTCTTCGCTGATCCGGACGATTGCCGCTTTTTCCTCCAAAGTAGTACGATCATCCACCCGCAGCACATCTGCCACCGATCCGTCGGGCATGGCTACGGCATTCCCTTCCAGCCAGCCGGTAAAATGGCCGTCGAGATACGTGGAATCAAACAGCATCAGGCTGGAACTCGTCCAATTGGAAGCGACCAGCGGATCGGCATCCAGGGGAATGGACATCATAAATGCACTGTACCGCTTACCCCATTGCCGGGGTGGCCCGGCGGCATCCTCCATTGCGCGCCATAGCCGTCCGCGATGTTCCATCAGCGGCATGGGGGCACAGTGGTACTCGCCCTCTTTCAATAGCCCGTGCCCGGCGTCAGTCGGGTCCGTCCAGCTTTCACCGCCATCGGTCGAATGCCGGATGATCGCATTGCCATGGTGCCGGTCGGTGCCCATAATGTACAGTTTGCCGCGATGGACAAACAGCTTGGACCAGAATTGCCCGTTGATTTCGGAGACCCGTACCCAGGTTTTGCCCCTGTCCCGCGAGCGGTATACCCGCGAGGTGGCGCGCACGTGTTCGTTGGATTTGGGACCGAAAAAATCGTGGGAAGCCACATAATCGCCGTTCGGCAGGACGGCAATGCTGGGCGAACCGATGTATAACCCGGAAGCGGCGGCGCTGTGGGTAATCACTACGCCCGGCACCTTGCTGAAATCGGGGCTTTGCGCCAATAATGTATGATGAAGCAGGATGAGCGGGATCGCTAGTCCCGTACCGCGAAACATTTTCAATATTTTCATGATCTGATTTACTTGTCCGAGAGACTGATTTATCTTTTGAGGTAATAAAAATGGCCATCCTCCGCACCCACGAGCAAATCCGGCTGACCGTTTTTGTCCCAGTCGACAGTAGTAGGGCTGGTGTCATGACCTGCCAGGCGAAGTTCCGAGAGCGGTCCCTTGTTCCGGAAGGTTACTTTCCCGTCTTTCTCGCCGGTATTCTCGTAAAAATCGACATTCCGGCTGTCGATGAGCATATCCAGGTCGCCGTCCTTGTCCCAATCGGCCAATGTGAACTTCCTACGCCCGCTGCCGCCATTGTCTTTTTTGTTGAGGCGCAAGGGTTCTCCGTTTTCATCCATAAAAATGCGCTTGCCGGGACGAAGCATCAGCCCTTTGCTTGCTTTGAACCGCTCATGCCATACCAGGTAACCTTCCGGGTCGAGCATGACAAGGTCCGTGAGGCCATCCTCGTTCCAGTCAATGGCATAGGGTGTGGTGCGCCATTGGGTAGCGAGCTCAGTTTCTGAGGGTGTCCACCATACCCATTTGGGCTTAGGAGCGGTGCCCGGCCAGGCTACCTCCACCGGCCGGGCGGGGTCCAGTAATGGCGCTCCCTTTTTGCCGCGGTTGCGAAACCATTGCACCTTGCCCCAAATCGAATTGACGACAATGTCTTTCAATCCATCTCCATCCCAGTCCGCTACGGAGAGGGTCGTATAGCCCCATTTGGCCTCGCAGGGGCCTTGGATCGACCCATTGTCTCCGGCCTGAATGCGTATGACTTCATTCCCGGTTCTGAGAAAACGCGGTGCGGCGAAATCCGGCCTGGTGCCGCCGCCTTTGTTTTCGATAAAGCTGATGTAGCCCGCCGAATTGCCGGTGATAATGTCCTCGTCGCCATCGTCGTCCCAATCCACACCGACCGGCGTTGCCAATGCGCCCGATTTAATGGAGCCGCCGCGCTGCTGGAAATAGTAGGGCGATTCGAAAAGCGGCATATTACCTTTTTTCTTCCCCGTGTTCCGGATCAGTGCCACGCGGCCGTCCTCATCGCCGCACACCAGGTCGACGTGGCCGTCGCGGTCCCAGTCGACAGCCACCGGGATAATCATTTCGAGATCCATCCGGATGTTTCCACCTGCATTCGCCAGCTGCTGCCCGCGGGCGTACACCGGCTTTTTAGCCGTTCCGGTGTTCTCGAACCAAGTAAATTTGTCGAGAAATTCACCGCAGATCAGGTCGAGGTCTCCGTCGCCGTCGAAATCCGCAAAATTGGGGGAGGGTGGGCCGTACACATCGAGGATTTCGCCGCCTGCTTTCAAACGGCCCCGGTTTTTGTATTGACCATCGCTGTTTTCGATCAGGTATACGTAGCCGTGAAGCGGGCCGTTCGTCCATTTGCCTTTTGTATCATAGGCATTATCCCAACCGTATTCCAGCCAGTCGTCGATGCCCGCGATCAGGTCATGGTCGCCATCGGCATCGTAATCGACCCATTTCCATTGCACAAAGCGCGGTTTCTTTTTGAAATCAGTGTGCAGTGAATCCGGCGAGTACAAAGGCTGTTTGGTAGTCCCTTTGTTTTGCAGGAAATCCGTGAGCTCGGCGCCCTGGTCCAGCACGCGCGGCTGGCCGTTCACATACGATACTTGCGGGTGTTTCAGGCCCGCGGCTACGCGCACAGGTGCTTCGAACACGGGGATTTTCCTGCCCGATTTGTTTTCAAAAAAATAGAGCCCGTTGTAAGGTACATCCGGACAGGACACCAGCAGATCCATATCGCCGTCGCCATCGTAGTCCATCGGCAATGGCCAGGCCCAAAGCCCGGCACCGAGGTCTGTTACCGTACCGGAATTTTGATAATCCAGCCTGACCAGCTCACCCGCCGGCTCGGAAGATCCTTGCCCGGGCCGGAATGCGGGTAATGCAAACAGAAAAAACAGAGCTAATGTGAATGACTTCATAAGTGTCCCTTTTTATTCCCAGGAGGGATTTTGTTTCAGGTTTTTAGCATTGTCAATGGCTGCCTGCGGAATGGGCCATTGGTAATCTTTGGAGGCGTCGAACCGCCGGGTGTGAATAATCCGCAATGGTAGTACACCCGGCACCTCGATACTGACTACTTCTTTGTTCAGCACTTTCTCGGCTGTTTTCCAACGGAGAATGTCAAAATACCGAAGCCCCTCGCCGGCCATTTCTACGCGCCGCTCGTTGCGGATGGCTTCGCGGAGCTCGTTCCGGGTATTATAGCGCTTCTGGTCGATGGCCGGCATCCCGGCACGTTTCCGGATAAGATTAATCGCCTCGTAAACCGATGCATCGGGCCCGCTGGCTTCATTTTGGGCCTCCGCGTAGGTGAGCAGTACTTCGGCATACCGGAAAATATTCCAGTTGACCCACATTGTACGCTGCTGCGATGCCATATCGGAAATGTACTTTCGGAAGTAGATGTAGGTTTTGGCCGCATTCTTGTCGTTCAGGTTGTTGACCGGATCGTACTTTTGCCCGCCGATCGACTCGAATGGCAATATGAAATTCATCCGGAAACGCGGATCTCGGTTGTTTCCAAAATCTTTCGCATCATAGAGCGGCGATTCGGTGATGGGAAGGCCGTCTTTGGATTCATAAGCATTGACCAGATCGGGCAGCGGAAGGCTGGAACTCGTTCCCCCGATGCTGTAATAACCATATGCGAAACACAGGGTGTGCGTGTACAGGTCTTTGGCATACTGGTGCGCCAGGATCACCTCCTTGGTTTTGTTGTTGAATGCGGTTTGAAAAACCTCCGCGTAGTTCGCATGCAGCTCGTATTGCCCGAGATCCATCAGCTGCTTGGCCGCGGCCGCCGCTTCCTGCCAGCGTGCATTATACAGCAATACCCGCGCTTTCAATGCCAGTATTGCTCCTTTGGTAATCCTGCCGGTTTCGGAAGCAGGCCAGGTGAGAGGAAGCTCGTCGTAGGCTGTGGCCAGCTGGGCAAGAATGTACTCGACGACCTTGCTTTTTTCCGTCTTGGGAATATCCGAGTCAGGCAATGCATATACCTTGTCCACCAGCGGCACATCGCCGTACAGGTTGGTCATTTCAAAGTATTTGAAACTGAGAATAAACCGAGCCTGACCAGCTAGCTGCTTTTTACCCTGCTCGGAGAGGCCGGGGATAGCGTCCAGCTTTTCGAGCAACTGAAGGCAATGGCGAATGTATGTGAAGTCCCATTCGGTAGCCGCGATAGCGCTCGTGGGCACGAGCAAGCCCTGGGCCACCAGGTCGCCGGCGCCTACGCAATCGTCGCTCATGGAGTCGAACTGGTAATCGTTGGCGGATGGAAGCGACCGGTACGCATTGTTGATCCAGGTGATGGCATTGGCCTCGGAGGTCCAGAAGGTCTCGTCCGACGGCGAGGAGAGCGGCGGGGTATCCAGGAAATCGTCGTTGCAGGAAACGGACGCCCAGCCCAGGAGTACCAGTAGTATGAGTAGCTTTTTCATGATCGGAAAGGATTAGAATGTCAGATTGATACCCAGATTGACCACCCTGGCGAGCGGGTAGAAGTTGCCGGAACCATCGGGCGCCTCCGGGTCGTAGCCTGTGATTTTGGTGAGCGTAAACAGGTTTTCTCCGCTCGCGTAGACACGCAGCCGCTCCATGCGCAGGCGTTCTGTGAGTTCTTTGGGCAATGAGTAGCCGAGCTGAATGTGCTTCATCCGCAGGTAAGCCGCATTTTGGAGCCAGAACGATGAAAACTGGTTGTTGAAACTGGCGACACGCATTTTGGGGAACTGCCCGGGGATCCAGCTGGTGCCGTCGTAATGCCAGCGGTCGAGGTGCTGCTCTTGCGCGGTTTCCAGCGTTCCGTTAATCGGCAATGCGACGGAGCTCATGTAAGCCTTGCGGTATGCGACGCCTTGCAGGAATGTGCTGAAATCGAAATTTTTATAGCTTAACTCCAATTGAAAACCATACGGGAAACGCGCATTGGAACTGCCCAGCCGCTGCCGGTCGGCCGCGGTGATCTTGCCGTCGCCGTTCACATCCTCGATTTTCAAATCGCCGATGCCTGTTTTAGGGTTCAGTTTCGCGTAAGAATCCACTTCTTCCTGGCTGGTGAAGATGCCCAGCGCCTTATAGCCAAACCATTCGTTCATTTGGTAACCCGTCTGTGTGATCTTGTTGCTCAAGATCTGCGGGCTGGCTACCATGGAGCGGACCTTGTTCCGGGCGTCGGAGATTTGGAATGTGGCTCGGTAACTGAGCCCGCCAATGCGGCTTTTATAGGAGATCTGCGACTCCCAGCCCATATTATCCATGCTGGCAACATTCTGGACAGGGGCCGTCAAGCCATACGTCGACGGAACGGCCGGTCTCATCAGGATACCCGAGGTCCTGTCCCGGAATACATCCAGCGTCACATCCAGCTTACCGTTGAATAAGGTGAGGTCGATGCCGGCATTGGTCGTAGTTTTCGTTTCCCAACGCAAGGTCCTGTTGGGGCTACCGGAGTAATAGGAGGCTGTTTGCGCGGTGCCGTTGAAATAGTAGGCCGCGCTGGAAATCATCGGATAGTATTGGTACAAATCGATGTTCTGGTTGCCTACTTGTCCCCACGACGCCCGGATTTTCAGACTGCCCAGCTTATTGAAACCGCGCATGAAGCTCTCGTCGCTAATCCGCCATCCTGCCGAGAACGAAGGAAAAACACCCCAGCGGTTTTGGGACATAAATCGCGACGAACCATCGTAACGGACATTGGCTTCCAGCAATATCTTATCATTGAAAATATAGTTGACCCGGCCGAAAAAGGAGCGTAACGCCCATTCTGAGGCACTTCCCGTGGCGGTCCAGGTCGAAGGATCGCTGCTGCCGGCGCTGATGACGTAAATATCGTCGGTAATGAAGTTGCGGCGGCCTACCGATTCGTCAGACTCCCGGTTCCATTCCTGCGAAGCGCCGAGGAGCAGTTTGAAATCATGTTTTTGGGCAAATACTCTGGCATAATTGGCGAGGAACTGTGCATTGTGCTGGTAGCCATCGCCATGGGACACGAGCAGGGAATTGGTGTTGTAGTTGAAATCGACGGTTTTAAGATCGTCGGGGTTAATGAACTGCATTCGTTTGCTGAAATCCACCTGGCGCGTCAGGTCGGCTTTGCTGCCGTAGATCCCGGTGAGGGTAATGTCGCTGGCTATTTTGTAATTGATGGTCAATGCGCCAGTGAGGCGGTTGAACTTGCGCTCCTGAAAGCCCCCGTCTTTGGACGCCAGCCCGAAACGGTTGGCCCAGCCGGTAATGGACGCCCAACGGCCGTCACTGGTGAAGGTTACGTCGTCGGAGCCGCGTCGGTATGCATCAAAGATGATATCGGATACCGTGCGTGTGGGCCCACTCGGGTAGGTGGCTTCGGAAGGCGCATTCAGGATGGATGGGGAGAACTGAGCGTTGAGGTTAATATCCAGCCGGTCGTTTACTTTGAATGTGTTGTTGACCCGGAAATTGAAACGCTTTGTCCCTGTGTTGACCATCATGCCGCCCTGTTTGAAATAACCCATTGAAATAAAATAGGTATTGCGCCCCGCGCCGCCGGAAAGCGACAGGTTATGCTGAGTCTGTGTTGCGGGACGGAACAAATAGGCGAGGCGGTCTTCGGAAGGCAGCTGGCCGGTGCGGTACTTTTCCATTTCCGCTTCAGTGTATTTGAAAACCGTCGTTTTCGGGTTGTCGTTATACTCTGCTTCACGGAAGAGCATCACGTGGTGGTAGGCATCCACCATCTTAGGCAGCATAGTGGGCGTTTCCCGCGCTACATAACCGTCATAGGATATCCGCATTTTGCCATCCTTACCCTTTTTGGTTGTTACCAGGATCACCCCACCGGATGCCCGTGCGCCGTAAATGGCGGTCGAGGCCGCGTCTTTTAACACCGAAATGCTCTCGATATCGTGCGGATTCAGGCTCGCGAGGGACATTGCGATTCCGTCGACGATCACCAGCGGCGGATTGGTCGAAAAGGTGCTGGTGCCCCGGATGGCCATGGTGAAATTCTCCTTGCCGGGCTGGCCGCCGGTCTGGTTAACGAGCAGGCCGGGAACCTGTCCCTGCAAGGACTGGGTGACATTGGATACCGGCCTCGACTCAAATTGTTTTGCCTCGATCACGCCTACGGCACCGGTCAGGTTCACCTTCTTTTGCGCCCCGTATCCCACCACTATGACTTCCTCCAATGCCTTATCGTCGGTTTTCAGGCTCACTTCTAGCATCGTCTGGCCGCTAGTGACATTCACTTCCTGGGAAACATAGCCTACCGACGAAAATATCAGGATCTGAGGCTTATCGGCCAGGTCCAGCTGAAACTCTCCGCGCTCGTTGGTCACGGTTCCCTGCTGGGTTCCTTTAATGAGCACGCTGACACCGGGCAGTATTTCGCCTTTCGTATCGGTTACCCGCCCGCTCAGTTTTTGTGGTGGGCGGGTAACCGTATTCGGGGTAGATTCGGCCGGTCGGTTGCTTCCCTGGTCGAGCAGGATTTGGCGGCCCGATACTTCGTATGTCAGCCCCAATGGGCGGAGCAGCTTTTCGAGGACTTCGCTCATCGAAGCGTTGGTGACCGACAGGAATACCCGGCGGTTGGCGTCGATCAGCCTGGAACTGTACATGAACCGGGCATTGGAGTTCCGCTCGATTACGCGCAACGCCTCCTTGATTTTCAGATCCGTAATCGTGCATGTGATCCGTTGGTTCAACAGGTCCTGGCCGTTGCTCACCGAGGCCGAAACCATACCGGCAAAGCAGGCGGAGAGGAGTATTTGTAAGAAAGCAAGCTTCGTCATATCCCAAACCAGATTTAGGAATTGTGGTTGTTCTTTCATAAGTTTCCATTGTTAAAATTTCGCAGTTTTGACAATAGGAGCCCTGTTCGCCCGCCAAGGCGAAATGCTCCGGAAAGCCGTGGAAGCGCCAACTTCTGCGGCTTTGTTCTGAATGTAGGTTGGGATAATTATCGCATAGGTAGCTTCATTTTAGGGTTATTTACATCCTTTACCGGTGATCGTAATTTCGCTGTTGGAAAGCTGGTATTCCGCTTTAATCACCTTGCATAGCAATGCGAGTTTCTCGGCAAGCGGCTCGTCCGTAAATGACGCAGTGACCGAGCAGCCGGCGATAACGGTACTATCATATACGATCTTCACGCCATAGGCCTTTTCGAGATGCCCGAGGATTGTTCCCACCGGCACATCCTCGTAGTCGAACTGCATGGTTTCGATACGGCGCTTGCTATCGGCTTTCAGGTTTACGGGTATTTTGTTGAAAACCTGCTGTGATTTTTCAAATACCACCTGTTCATTCGGCACCAGTACGACTGCCGGATTGGAACCTTTTACCTTGCCTTCGGAGCGGAATACGGACACCTTGCCCGTTTTTACGGCCACGGTCACCTGCCGGTCAGTCGGGAATGAGCGGATAGTGAAGCTGGTTCCCAGTACTTTGGTTACCACTTCATTGGCAAACACATAAAAAGGCTTGCTGGCATCTTTGGCTACCTCGAAGAAAGCTTCTCCGTTCAGGCGGATCTCACGGGTATCACCGGCAAACGTTTGCGGGAAGGAGAGCGTACTGCCCTTTTTAAGCATGACGGAGCTGCCATCGGGCAGGTTCACGAGCCTGGGCTCGTCGTGTTGGTTGGTTACTTCTGTCAATACATCGCCTGCCGGAGCTGTTGCCATGGGCCGATCGGCTTTGCCGGAGTGAGTGCCCTGTCGCAGGAAATACCAGCTCCCGACCACCATCAGCAGCGTAGCAACAGCCGCCGCCATCCAGGACCAGCCGATACGCCGCATCGGCAACGGCATTTCCTCCTGATTTTCTATCCGTTCGAAAATGCCCTTTCGCATGGCGGCAATCTCCTGGCCGCTTACTTGCGGTTCGGGCAAGTCGCCTGCTATCAGCACCAACTGGCGGGCCAGTTCGACATCAGCGCGCTTGAAAGGATAGGTTTCGAGCCAATCCTGCCAGAACGTTTCTGTTTCGATTTCCGCGAACGTTACCCAACGGATGAAGTAATCATCGCGGGCGAAGTCTTCCGGGCTGTA
>DATMSL010000649.1:0-3680 GCA_035565435.1 Dyadobacter sp.
CGCGAATGGACCGGGCAGGATTTGCTTACGAAGGAAGCGACGGCGGATATCCGAAAAAGAGCGACGGGCTTTATCCCGGGAATACTCAACAGTTCAGCCACCATGCTCGGGAACCTGCTGATGATCCTTTTCTTGTCCTATTTTATGTTCAAAAACGGCCGGTTTATGGAGGAAACGCTGGAACATTTCATACCGCTCAAACATAAGAACATCCAATCCCTTGCCGACGAAACCTGCGGTATGGTACGTGCCAATGCGCTGGGTATTCCGCTCATTTCACTCATCCAGGGACTGGTAGCATTGCTGGGTTACTGGATCGTCGGGATCGAGGACTTTGTGCTACTGGGATTGATCACCGGCTTGTTCGCATTCTTTCCGGTAATCGGTACGGCGATGATATGGCTACCATTGGTGATATTCCTGTTCTCCAAAGGTGAAACCGGAAAGGCGATCGGTCTGGCCGTATATAGCGCAACCATCATAGGAAACATCGATTACGTAGCCCGCGTTACTTTTTTACAAAAGGTAGGCAATGTACACCCGGTTATTACGATCCTCGGCCTGATCGCCGGTTTGAAACTGTTCGGTTTCTGGGGATTTATCTTTGGTCCGTTGCTGATCAGCTACCTGCTGTTGCTGATCAGGATTTACCGCAGCGAGTTCGGCGGAGCCGTCAAATCTCCGAATCCGCCTTCGACTTGATCTCATAATTATGGTAGCCGTCGGGCGCGTCCGACCATTTGTAAACAATTTTCTTAAACCGCAAGTCATTCACGACTCCATAAATATTCTTCATAAAATCCTCCTGTACCTGCTGCGGCTTGAACATTTGGCCTTCGAATGTAAGTATTTCCTGATGTTTGCCCGACAGGCCAATTCCCACATGCTGCTCTTCCAGCGCTTCCTTCTTCGACTTGACGTAAACCGTTCGTAATTCCGGAAAGTCGCGTTGCTGCACTTGTATCATTTTCTTTTTCAGGATCTCACGTTGCTCCGCAATCTTCTTGTCGGTGTTGGCTTTGGCTTCATTGTATAATGCCGTATTCGACTTGTGCCACGAGAGCCGCGTCGCGAGGTCGGTATTGCTGTCTTCGTCTTTGAGTTTCAGGTCAATGTTGCTGATCGTGTTTTGAAGGAAGAGCAGCATGTTCTCGTTAGCGGCCTTGTTCACTGGTTTTGGCACATAGAAGTAAATGGCAATGCCCGCAGCCATTGCTGCCAGCAGGAGGTATACGATATATCGACCAAACCCGGCCCGACCAAGCGTGGCCCGACCAAGCCTGTCCCGACCGTCCGCGGCCCGTTGTAATCCTGTTTGTTGATGATGATGAATTTCCATGTCTGTTGGTTTTTTTCCTTAACTGATGGGAGCTTGGGGATCAAAAAACATGCCAAGTGGCTTTGGAACGGATTTTTTTCGGGGGCGGCATTTTAGTCAATGCACTCTGATCATGAAAATTCAACAGTTTTATAACAAGGCTTACGCGTGGATATTGGAAACCGGGCCTTCTGTTCTCGTAGGTATTGCCGTGCTGGTAACAGGCTTTTGGCTCATCCGCATATTGTCGCGCTGGCTGAACGCGCACATGTACAAGCGCGACATTGATCCGTCACTCACACCATTTCTTCTCAGCCTTGCCGTTACTACGCTTCGGGTACTGCTCATTATTTCGGTCATGCAGATCATCGGTATCCAAATGACCGTTTTTGCGGCTCTCATCGGCGCAATCGGTGTTGCTGCCGGTCTGGCGCTGTCAGGCACATTGCAGAATTTTACGAGCGGTGTACTCATCCTGATCCTTAAACCTTTCCATGTAGGCGACAACATTGTAGCACAGGGGCAGGAGGGAACGGTACAGGCCATCAAGATCTTTTATACAGTCGTGAAAACTTACGATAACCGCACGGTCGTGATCCCCAACAGCAAGCTCTCGAACGAGGTAATCATCAATATCAGCACTTCGGGAAACAGACGATTGGATGTGGAAATGAAATTCGCCAACGGCATTGACTTCCGTGAGGTCAAGAACATTGTCAACAATGTCCTTGATCATGCCCAAAATGCCCTTAAAGTCCCCGAAAGGCGCATTGGAATATCATCTATCGAGCCCGATGGCTATAAGGTAATGGTAAA
The DNA here is from genome assembly GCA_035565435.1 of Dyadobacter sp. Lineage (GTDB taxonomy): Bacteria > Bacteroidota > Bacteroidia > Cytophagales > Spirosomataceae > Dyadobacter. Next base: position 2,135 of record DATMSL010000649.1, read on the forward strand.
CGTGTGGCTCGACGCCCACGGTTTCGTGGATACAAAAATGGAAATCCAGGAGAAACTGATGGAGGCCTTAAAAGGTTCGGGTCTCAAATTGCCTGGATTGAGTTGAGATTTTTTTGAGTTCCGTGCAGCGTTTTCTGAGAGGGGCGTGTCTTCCTGCATGCTCCGCCGGTAGGGCGGGTAATCCGGAACGCTTTTTCAATCAGACTATTAGCCATGAAAAAAGATAGTCCGGCCAAGGTTGGAAAAAACAGGATTTCGAGATAGCTTGGCTGGCAATGTAAATAAAATGAATTTGAGATGATGAAGCATGGAAAAGCCGGTCGCGAACGGCGGATCAGGACATGCTTGGTGAACAGCCTCCTGTTTGTGACGCTTTCACTATTGTCCTGCGGTACGGAGAGTGAAGTGAAACCGGAATCGCCTCCCGGATTAACGAAGGCCGAGTTTCTGGGCAGGATGACCGTGCAGGAAAGATATTGGCGTATCGAAGAAATATCCCGCCAGGAAGAGGACCAGATTGCCACGTTGAACGTAAGGGAAAAAACGACGTTGCTGAGCAACCATTATCTGAATGAGGTAATTCCGTTCGTGGCAGTGCAGTTTGGCCGGGGCTATTACGGGAAAGGGATAGTAAGCGAATCGCAAATGACCGGAGCATACGGCAAAGTCCCTTTTGGCGAATTTCAGTGTGTTTTAATGCTTAGATCGACGAAAGAAAGCGGCGAATGGAATTGGGACAGTGAACGCAAAATGATGAAACTACCATTGTCTGAAAGCATTCAGTCGCTTGCAGCAGCGATGTCGGGCACCGATTGGCGACCTGATAGCGGGTATGTGGCCAGCGAACCTGCCCCGTTATTCAGAGGAGTGGAGGAAGCCCGCAGGGCGGCCAGCCCCGAGCGGATCAAGATCCTGGTGGAGGAGCAAACGGTACAGGGAAAAATCACTTACGCTTTTACCATGCGGGCAGCCTGGTTGACAGACGTCGAAACCCGGGACGCTGAACACAAATTTGGAGTATCCTTATATTAATTACATAACTGGCACCCCGGCGATCAAAATCATTTGATGCTATGAATGAAAAAATGTTTACGTACAAATTACTTCTTCTAATTGTTTCCATCCTCTTTCTGAACGGATGCAGCGATTACAAAGATCAGCAGGTGATTCCGCCGGAAACATTGCCGGAAGCAATTATCAAAGTTATGTCGAATGCATATCCGGATGCTACGGATGCCACATTTCAGGCAATAGAAAAAGATAAGCTTTACGAAGTCTATTATAAATTGAAGGGTAATCCGTTTTATGCAGCATTAAATACCAAAAAGATATTAAGTGTTTACCGTATGCATGGCGCACTGCCCGATTCGATGAAGCGGGCACTTCCTTCGAAGAATATAACGGGAGGAGCGGCAGAAGCTTATAAGGAGCCTGAAATTCAGTCTGGTACAAACAGGTCATATAGTGCCAGATACACCTGGAATAACCAAGCCTATTTGTTGAGCTGGGTCCAATATGATCTTCATAATCCTAAAAGAATGTCAAT
>DATMSL010000650.1:0-11980 GCA_035565435.1 Dyadobacter sp.
CTTTTTGCCCTTTTGGCGGCAGGATGCTTGTCGCCCCAGGAGGTCTGGGCAGAAAAATTGCGCTTTGAACCGGCAGTAACTTACCGGAAACCGGTCGACAAAACGATCAGCGGAAGGGTCGTCGACGAAAAGAACAGCCCGCTTCCCGGCGTAAGCGTCGTCGTGAAAGGCACCACCACCGGGAGCATTACGGGCGCCGACGGTACTTTCTCGCTGAACGTAGCGGAAACCGCCACCACACTCTCATTCTCATTTATCGGTTACTCCTCGCAGGAAGTCGCGATCGGCAACCAATCGAACATTCAGGTAACCTTGCTACCTAGCAGCGAAGAGCTCACAGAAGTGGTTGTGGTGGGTTACGGCACGCAATCTTCGGCAGCGGTGACCGGCGCGGTAAGCAACATTCAGGCCAAGGACCTGATCCGCACACCGTCGATCGGTACTTCCGATGCATTGGTAGGCCGCGTGCAAGGCATCACCGCACGTAAGGCCGATGCCCGCCCCGGCGCTGCCACGACCATCCAGATCCGGAACATGGGTACTCCCTTGTTCGTCATTGATGGCGTGCCGTCGGACGCGGCCAGCTTCAATAACCTCGGGCAGAATGATATTGAAAGCGTTTCGATCCTGAAAGACGCTTCTGCAGCGATATACGGTCTGCGGGCCGCCAACGGGGTGGTTTTGGTAACTACCAAAAGAGGTAAGGCAGGTGATGGAACGAAGATCAGCCTGTCAGGCTACTATGGTTTGCAGAACTTCACGCGCTACCCCAAGCCTGCCAATGCGTACCAGCACATGCGCGGGCTCGTGGAATCGGATGTGAACCAGGGCCGCACGCCGTCCATTACCCCTGCGGAACTGGAAAAATGGCGCGTCGGTACCGAAAAGGGCTACCAGAGCTTCGATTACTACGATATGGTGATGCGTCCGAATGTACCCCAGTACTTCGGTAATGCAAGCGTGCAGGGCGGCAGCGATAAGATGAACTACTTCCTGTCGATCAGCCATCTGAACCAGGATGCATTGATCCGCGATTACAACTTCAAGCGGACCAACATTCAGGCGAACATCGAAGCCAGCCTCACCAAAGGTTTGAAAGTAGGAACACAAATCAGCGGCCGGATCGAAAACCGGTTCCAGGTGGGTGTGCCGGGTTTGGACGATTACTTCAACCCGTTTCTCAGCATTTTCACCATGTGGCCTACGGAACGTCCTTATGCGAACGACAATCCGAAATACATCAACCAGACCCACAACGTGAATGTTAACCCGGCTACCTATAAAAAGGATGTGACCGGCTACATCGACGAGGTCTGGCGGAATATCAAGGGCAACTTCTACGCCGAATACGATTTCAAATTCGGCCTGAAAGCGAAAGGAACCTATTCCTATGCATTCACCAACTTCGATTTCGACGGTTTTGAATATACCTACGATGCTTATACCTACGATGAGAAGACGGATACTTACAATGTAGTACCGGGCGGCGGTAACCAGAACCCCTGGCGTGAACGCCGGAAACGCAATATCGTCGACCGGTTTGCACAGTTCCAGCTGAGTTATGCCAAGGCATTCGGCAACCACGATATCTCGGCCGTGGCCGCTTACGAACGTTCCGACAATGTGAATACTTACCTGGTAGTCCACACCGTTCCGCCGAACAACTACATTCCATTGATGTCGTTCGCCAACCAGGATTTGCTCATCGACGAATGGAGCACCGAAGCGCGGGCCGGTTATGTAGGTAGGATTAATTATGATTTCAAACAAAAATACCTGCTCGAACTCGTGGGCCGCTATGACGGGTCGTTTCTATATGCGCCCGGCAAACGGTACGGCTTCTTCCCGGGTGTTTCGGCGGGATGGCGCATTTCGGAGGAGAATTTCTTCAAAGGCAAGCTTGAAAACGTATTCAGCAGTCTGAAACTCCGCGCCTCGTACGGCCGCACCGGTGCCGACCGCCTAAGCAACAACGACTTTGTGGTGGCGCCATTCAGCTACCTGCCTGGCTACAATTTCTTGCAAGGCAGTGCTATTTTCGACGGCAACTATACCATTGGCGTTCGCCCGAGAGGTTTGCCGATCACCACGCTTTCGTGGATCACCAACATTACGACCAACATTGGTCTGGATTTTGGCTTAATGGGTGGAAAGCTCTCCGGCCAGTTTGACATTTTCGAAAGAAAGCGAGAAGGCTTGCCCGCTGCCCGCTACGACGTGCTCCTGCCTTCCGAAGTAGGTTACTCTTTGCCGAACGAAAACCTGAACTCCGATACCCACCGCGGTTTGGAAGGAGTTTTGACATATAAAAGCTCGGCAGGCCAGGTTGACTACACTTTGAGTGCCAATGCGACACTGTCGCGCCGGCGTGACCTGGATTTCTACAAGCCGCGCTTCGGCAACTCTTACAACGAGTACCGGGATAGCTATGTAGACCGCTGGGGCAATATCAACTGGGGTTACCAGGTGGTAGGTCAGTTCCAGTCGATGGAAGAGATCGAAAGCCACAAAGTGGACAATGACGGGCAGGGCAACCGCAGCCAGCTTCCGGGCGACTTTATTTACAAAGATGTGAATGGCGACGGCATCATCAACGCCCTCGACGAACGTCCGATCGGTTATGCGGAAGGTGCTAACCCCTATTTGAGCTTCGCATTAAACGGAAGCGTTTCATACAAAGGCTTCTCGATGTTCTTCGATTTCGCCGGTGCTTCGCTGCAAAGCTTTCAGCGCAACTGGGAGTTGAAGATCCCTTACCAGAACAACGGTACCTCGCCGCATTTCATGCTTGAAGACCGCTGGCACCGCGAAGATCCGTTCGATCCGACCAGCAAATGGATTCCGGGCACTTACCCGGCAATCCGTAAGGACAATACCAGCCACGTGAACTTCCGGAAAAGCGATTTCTGGATCACCAACGTGCGTTACATCCGCCTGCGCAACATAGAGCTCGGCTATTCTTTCGACCAGAAAATCTCGAAAAAACTGGGCCTTTCCGCACTGCGCATTTATGTGAATGCCTCCAACCTGTTCTCGATCGACAATGTGAAGAAGTACGAGATCGATCCGGAGATTTCATCGGGTAATGCATTGGTATATCCGCAGCAGCGCTTGTTCAATGCAGGTTTCAACCTCACTTTCTAAAAACTGGTTATGAAAAAACTATCACTCAAAATATTTGTTTCTGCCTCCATGCTCGTTTTCGTCGGCTGCAACGACTGGCTCGAACGCAAACCGCAGAACATTATCCTCGAAGAACAGGTCTGGAACGATCCTAAAATGATTACAGGGCTCTTGGCCAACTATTATGACCGCCTGCCTTACCATACCGACCTCAGTCACGGCTCGAATGGCGATGTGAATGCAACCAACCGCGAAGGTTGGCAGGATTTTGCCGCCTATGACGAAGCCATGTGGTCCAACAACGATGATGCACGCAACAACATCATCAACTACGCCTTCGACCGCTGGCGGCTATGGGATTATGGACTCATCCGCGACATCAACCTCGCATTGGAAAACATCGAGAAGTATGCCGTAAAGATTTCCGACGCACAAAAAGCACAGTTTTCCGCGGAATTGCGCTTCCTGCGCGCATTCGTGTATTTCGAGCACGTGAAGCGCATGGGCGGTGTTCCCCTGGTGACGAAACAATTGATTTACAACTTCGACGGCAACCCGGCCGCGCTGCAACAGCCGCGTAACAAGGAAGAGGAAGTGTACGACTTCATCTCCAGCGAGCTGGATGCTGTGAAGGACCTGCTCGGCAATGGTACCAGCAATACCCGCGCCAATAAGTTCACCGCATTGGCCGTTAAAAGCCGCGCGATGCTCTATGCCGCCTCCATTGCCAAATACAATGGCAAAATGGCGTCGCCTATTTCCACACCGGGTGGTGAGGTAGGCATTTCCGCTGCCAAAGCCAATGACTACTATGCCAAATCGCTCGCAGCATCGCAGGAAATCATCAATAGCGGGAGTTATGAATTGTACAAATCCAACCCCGATAAAGGCGTGAACTTCTATGAAGCCGTCACTAAAAAGAGCGCTAACCGGGAGGTAATCTGGGCACAGGACTTCCTGGTGAGCAAAGACAAGCGCCACGGCTTTACATACGACAACATCGCGCGCAATGTGCGGGAGGATAACCTGTCGTCGTCGTCCATCACACCCACATTGAACCTCGTCGAAGACTATGAATACCTGGACGGTACTTCGGGAGAGCTGAAAAACCGTAATGCCGGCAATACTGACTACATTTATTACGATAAGTTGCAAGACATTTTCGCCAACAAGGATGCCCGGCTCTACGGAACGGTGATCTTTCCCGGAACTACTTTCCGCGGTACGGAAGTACAAATTCAGGCGGGCGTAAAAGTGTGGGATAATGCTACCAATGCTTTCAAAACCGTCGAATCCAACGTTTTGGGCTCCGCTTATGATGATGGCGGCCTCCTTACCGGTGCCTCCGGGCCGCAGCGTTCGCAAACCGAGGTCTCCAATACCGGTTTCTATCTGCGCAAATATGTGGACCAAACGGCGATGTCGAGCACGCGCGGTATCCGCAGCGACATGTGGTGGGTGCGTTTCCGGCTGGGTGAAATCTACCTGAACGCCGCCGAAGCCGCATTCGAACTGGGACAGAATGCGGAAGCGTTGAAATACGCTAACACTCTCCGCGAACGTGCGGGTTTCTCCGCCAACAGCCTGAAAACGCTGACACTGGAGAAACTCCAAAATGAACGCCGTGTAGAGCTGGCATTTGAAGACCACCGTGTTTGGGACCTGAAAAGATGGCGTATAGCACATGAAGTATGGAACGGCAACGCGTCCAATCCGGATGCGGTGATGTACGCACTGTATCCTTACCGCGTGGTACGCCCGGGACATGCCACGCATGGCAAATATGTCTTCGACAAACTCGTAGCGCCGCGTTTCCGCGCGCCAAGGTTCTTCCAGATGGGCAATTACTACTCGGCCATCCAGCAGGTAGTGATCGATAACAATCCGAAAATCGTCCGCAATCCATTCCATTAATCCAAAAAGCAATGAAATCAAGAATCATACAAAGCATTCCCGCACTGCTGCTGGCATTGATGACCGGGCTTTCGGGATGTGAAAAAGATAACCGCACCGAGCCGAAATCGGTTTTAAAAGGAAAAGTAGTCTTTGAAGGGCAGCCGATCGGTCTGCGCTCGAACGGTGTACAGCTCGAACTCTGGCAGCATGGCTACCAGCTTTTTACCAAAATACCTGTACATGTAGCTCAGGACGGCACATTTTCGGCCTCGCTTTTTGATGGTAACTACAAACTTGTAAGGCTGCGCGGCAATGGCCCGTGGGCAGACAATACCGATTCCATCGACGTGGAATTGCGCGGCTCGAAGGAAATCGATGTTCCGGTGAACCCCTATTTTGTGCTTAAAAATGATGTGTATTCCAAAGGCGAAGGAAAGGTTTCGGCAACTTTCAATGTGCAGCAGGCTACGGCCGGCCGTACCATCGAAAGGGTGAACCTTTACATTGGCACTACCACGATCGTCGACCCTGGTAACAACGTAGGTAATGCACAGGAGGTAGCGGCAAACATCACCGACTTGTCGAAACCGATCACGCTGACTGCCGGCATTCCGGCCAACCTTGCCTCACGCGAGTACATATATGCGCGCATTGGCGTAAAGACTTCGGGCGTCGGCGAAATGCTTTTCGGCATGCCGCAGAAGATCATGCTGAAATAATGAGGCCATTCATTTTCTTACTACTCATCCTGGGCGCGCAAATTTGCCGCGCCCAGGATTCACTGCAAACGAATATCCCTGTCCACGATCCGGTCATGATCCGGCAGGATGGGGTTTACTATGTTTTCGCGACAGGCCGGGGCATCAGGATGTGGTCATCGAAGGATATGCAAAACTGGAAGAAGGAGAAACCGGTATTTAATGCGCCGCCCGAATGGGCCATGAAAGCCGTCCCGGATTTTAAGGGGCACATCTGGGCTCCTGATATTTCTTACCACAATGGCCTGTATTATCTCTATTATTCGATTTCCTCATTTGGCAAAAACCGCTCATGCATTGGCCTGGCTACCAACAAAACGCTAAATCCCGCCAGCGTAGATTACCAATGGACAGATCACGGACAAGTGATTGAATCCATACCCGGCCGTGATGAATGGAACGCCATCGATCCTAACCTGATCGTCGACGAGCAAAAGCAGCCCTGGCTCGCATTCGGATCATTTTGGAATGGTATTAAATTGGTCAAACTCGATGCTGGCGCCCGCAGCCTTGCCCAGCCACAAACCTGGTTTACCCTCGCGAGCGTACCGCGCACCAAGCCCGGCAGCGACTCCGCAGCTGGTAACGGGGCCATCGAGGCACCATTTATTTTCAAAAAATTTGATTATTTCTACCTGTTTGCCTCCTATGATTATTGTTGCCGGGGCGCAAAAAGCACCTACAAAATGCGCGTAGGCCGTTCCAAGGCATTAACAGGGCCGTACCTCGACAAGGATGGCAAGGCTATGACGCAAGGTGGCGGGACATTGCTGCTGGAAGGCAATGCCGACTGGAATGGTGTGGGGCATAATGCAGTTTGCACGTTTGATGGTACGGATTACCTGGTTTTTCATGGGTATGATGCCAAAGACAAAGGACGCTCGAAGCTGCGAGTGGAGCAGTTGGATTGGAAAGAGGATTGGCCGGTGGTGCATTTACATTGATGTTACATCCCTGACGGGATTTACAATGCGAGCAGCAGATTGGTTGCTACCAATATTACATCGCTACGCGATTTGGGGTAATTGAATGCCGTTAGGCATGAAACATTGGTAGCAACGATACATAGACAAGACGTTTCAATGCCGTAGGCATGTAACAACGATTAGAACGCCGGCGGATGTGTCGCATGCACATCTCGGGTATCTGAAAAATACAAAAGGCTGATTGAAAACATCCCTTACATGAAGCAATAACCAACCTTCCTGCCTATATTTAGTATTATGAAAGTCGTGCAATTCACCATACCCGTTTCCCGCGAAAGTACAATTGTTGTTCAGGAGGAAAAGCTGCCGCATTACTATCCGCATTTGCACCGCCACCGCGAGGTACAGATCGAATGGGTGGTGGAAGGTTCGGGAATCCTGGTCGCGGGGAATTACATGCAGCGGTTCGAATCGGGCGACATTTACATTATCGGAGCCAACCAGTCGCATATTTTTAAGAACGATGAGTCCTACTTCAACCCCGACGAACCCAGGCAGATCCACTCCGTTTCTATATTTTTTGACCCCAATTATTTATCGCAAAATATACTGAGCCTGCCGGAAATGGCTAATATCCGGAAATTCGTGAACGGCGTGCATAATGGCTTTCAGATTCCGGAAGAAGCACGGGAGGCTGTACAGAAAATCATCTCGGAAATTATTCACCACAAGGAAAGCCAGCGGGTAGCGGCATTTATCAAGCTGCTTTACCAGTTCTCTACTACCCGCGACCTCAAACCGCTCGCGACGAGCACCAGCGAGCAAGTCATCTCCGAAGTCGAGGGTATCCGCATGGACCGCATTTTCCAATACCTGGTCACCAACTACAAACGTCACATCTCCCTCGCCGAAATCTCAGAAATCGCCAACCTCACGCCTCAGGCATTCTGCCGTTATTTCAAGAAACATACCGATAAGACCTTCGTCAGTTTCCTGAACGAAGTACGTATCAACGAGGCCTGTAAAATCATTCTTTCCGGCAAGTTCGACAGCTTTTCGGATATCTGTTACCAGACCGGTTTCGACCACGTGACGAATTTCAACCGGGTGTTTAAAAAGACGACCGGCATGTCGCCGGGGGAATATCAGAAGGGGTTTAGGGATATTTAGAGGTCATGTGTTGTCAGGGATTGTCAAGAATGGTCATGTGTTGTCAGGAATGGTCAGGTGTTGTCAGGAATGGTCAGGGATTGTCAGGGGGCCCGCCGGGGCCGGGCGTTGTTATACAATTCATTCCTACAAACAGGAGGCCGCTCCGCGGTCACGCTACTGCCATATGAGGCTTGTTCTCGTAACTGCCAACTGCAAGGCCATAGAATGGCCGCCTGTTTGTAGCACAATGGAACCCGCATATTTTTTCGCGACTCTGTCGGGGCCTCCTACCCGACCTGCGGTCCAACAACCTCCCCGACCATTAATAACTGTTTAAATCCGCACACTATGCCATGAATTGGCTAAATTGGAAACGGATTTCTCCATTCTTCAACCATCATTTTGAAAAATACCCTTGAAACCGCCTGGCAAATCTGGATCGATACGGGCGGGACTTTTACCGACTGCCTGGCTATTGATCCGGCCGGGACCAAAACGCGTATCAAAGTACTCAGTTCGAGTTGCCTCCGCGGCCGCATTACGGAAAAAACTGGCCCCGGCACCTACCTTTTCGAAGCTTCCTGGCCGTACGATGGGGATCTTTTCAAGAACTACGCGTTCAGGCTGCACGGCCACGAGGCACCCAGCCGCATTGCAAGTGTCAGCCGCCAGCAGCATACCATCACATTGACCGACGATCTTCCGTTCGAGCGCTCTGTTGATTTTGAAATAACCACCGGCGAAGAAGCACCCATTCTCGCAGCGCGCCTGCTTACACAAACACCGATCGATCAACCACTTCCACGCATTGCTATGCGGTTGGGCACTACCAAAGGGACCAATGCATTGCTCGAAAGAAAAGGGGCCAAAACACTTCTGGTTGTTACGAAGGGATTTAAAGATCTGCTCTATATCGGTAACCAGCAGCGGCCATCGCTTTTCCAGCTCAATATCCCTGAACCGAAACTACTTTACAGCGAAGTATTGGAAGTCGATGAGCGGCTCGACGCGAGCGGAAATGTGATTGAAGCCCTGGATTTAACTGATTTCAAAAAGGAAGCACCTACTGATTACAAGTCAGTTGCTCTTTCACTTTTACATTCTTACCAAAACCCGGCACATGAATCTCGGCTAGCGGCGTGGTTCCGGGAAAATGGTGTAAAATACATATCCGCATCATCCGATCTGTTTCCGTTTTCACATTATTTACGCAGGACGCAAACAGCGGTAGTAAATGCTTACCTTGACCCCGTCCTTGACCAATACCTGACCAATATTCACGCTGCGTTAACCGACGGCAGCCTGCAAGTCATGACCAGCACCGGCAGCCTTTCGGAAGTAAGCGGTTTTCATGCAAAGGACAGCTTATTGAGCGGCCCGGCCGGAGGAATGGTCGCTGCCGCCAATTTTGCTCAAAAACTGGGTTTTCCCAGGGCCATTACCTTCGACATGGGTGGTACCAGCACCGATACCGCGCTGATCGACGGGCAGCCGGAACTGAAATACATTACCGAAATCGACGGCATTGAATTTCACAACCCGACGCTGGCCATCGAAACCGTGGCAGCGGGCGGCGGTTCTGTCTGCTGGTTTGATGGCTTTTCACTGCAAGTAGGTCCGGAAAGTGCGGGTGCATCGCCCGGTCCAGCCTGCTACGGCGCCGGCGGTCCATTGACCGTAACAGACATCAATCTGCTGCTCGGCAAGCTGGAAACGTCGAAATTCAGTATTCCTATTAACCCTGGGGCCGCCATTGCCAGACTGGAAGAACTCCGCACCGGCATTCAGTCCCAAACCGGCAACCTGCTCAGCCACCAGGAAATCCTCACCGGTCTGGAAAGCATCGCCAACGAAAAAATGGCTGACGCGATCCGCAAGATTTCCGTGGAAAAAGGCATTAGTCCCAATGCATTCGCCCTGGTAACTTTCGGCGGTGCGGGAGGCTTGCACGCATGCCAACTCGCCGAATTGCTGGACATGACCACGGTGTTGCTGCCCTACGACGGCGGGCTTTTCAGCGCGGCGGGTATCGGTGAGGCACTCATCAGCACGATTGTCTCCAAACAGATCCTGCTGCCCTGGTCCGAAGCGGCCCAAAGCGTCGCCGAATGGCAGAATGCTCTGGAAAAGCAGGCAGCAAGTATTCTACAAAATCAGGGTATAGAAGCCTTTAAAACCGTTTTCTGCCATGTTTACCTCCGTTTTGCAGGGCAGGAGAACACGGTTGAAATCCCCTATTGCGGCGATACCACGCTGGCTGTTTTTGAGGAAACCTATCGCGCACAATTCGGTTATTACCCTGCCAATGCGGTGGTGGAACTGGAAAGCATTAAGCTAAAAGTGCAGGAACGAGGACCCGCCCTTAATCCATTGTCAGTCATCAAAAATGGTCCGAAAGCTCAACATTCGGATAATAGCAAGCCATTTTCGACTGATTTAAAACTACCTGAAACGGCCGTTTACGAATGGGACAACCTCCAACCCGGCGACCAGCTGGAAGGGCCCTCCATTCTGCTCAACAATACTTCCACCACCTATTTACCCAAAGGCTGGAAACTGGTAATCCAGCACGGCCAGGATGCCATAGCCTGGCGAACGGAAGTGGGCACCACTTATAGCGGTCAGCAAAGCGAGGAAGTAGCATTACAGCTTTTCACCAACCGTTTCAAAGCCATTGCCGACGAAATGGGCGTCCAGTTACAACGGACCGCATTTTCTGTGAATGTCAAAGAACGCCTCGATTTTTCCTGCGCATTACTCGACGCAGAAGGAGAATTGCTCGTGAACGCGCAGCACATTCCCGTGCACCTGGGTAGCATGGGCATATGCGGGCGCCTCGTGCGCGAGGCCATCGCCATTGGTCCGGATGATGTGGTGATTACCAACCATCCGCAATACGGCGGGTCGCATTTGCCGGATATTACGCTGCTTGCCGGGGTATTTACGGAGGACGAAACTTGCATAGGCTACGTGATCAACCGCGCGCATCATGCCGAAGTCGGCGGTAAAACTCCGGGCTCGATGCCGCCGGACGCTACTTGTCTGGCCGAAGAGGGCGTGGTGATTGTGCCGCAGTATCTGGTAAAGGCGGGCGAATTTCAATGGGAGGCATTGCAAGAGCTGTTTACAAGCGGGCCTTCCCCTACCCGGTCGTTCCTTTCCAATGAAGCCGATATTGTTGCTGCATTGTCGGCACTGAAAAAGGGCAGCGCGCAGTTGCTGAAGCTGGTTGAAAACCACGGCCTGGAAACAGTGCGAAAATATATGGGAATGCTGAAACAAACGGCTGTTTGGCAGCTTCGAAATGCATTGCAGCCATTGCAAGGACAGGTTTTTGAAGCTTCCGAGCTTTTGGATGATAATTATCGGATAGCTGTAAAAATAAGCATAACCGATGATAAGCAAATTTTCGATTTTACCGGCACATCGGGCGTTCATCCGAACAATTTGAATGCCAATATTTCCATTCTGTACAGCGCCATTCTGTATGTTTTAAGACTTTTGGTGGATAAGGAAATTCCTTTGAATGACGGCTTAATGCAGGATGTGGAGATCAAACTGCCGGAAAACAGCTTTCTGCATCCTCAGTTTTTCGACGATCCGTGGCAATGCCCCGCTGTGGTGGGCGGGAATACGGAGGTAAGCCAGCGGCTGGTGGATACTTTACTGAAAGCATTTGGCCTGGCGGCTTGCAGCCAGGGGACGATGAACAATTTCCTGTTCGGCAACGAGCAATTCGGTTACTATGAAACCATCGGCGGCGGCGTAGGCGCGGGTAATGGTTTCTATGGCCGTTCGGCAGTGCATCAGCACATGACCAACACGCGCATTACCGATCCAGAGCAACTGGAACGGAAATACCCGGTGCGGTTGCTGGAATTCGGCGTCCGCCACGGTTCCGGTGGTGCGGGACGCTGGCGTGGCGGGGATGGCATTGTGCGGAAGCTGGAATTTCTGGCGCCGTTACAAGTTACTTTGCTGGGGCAACACCGGCGGTATGCGCCTTATGGGATGACTGGTGGCAGCGATGGTTCCTGCGGGCGACATACGCTTTTTTCAAATGGTGTTTTGAATGAATTACCTGGGATTTGTAATCTGAAAGTGAATGCAGGGGATGTTTTAGCT
>DATMSL010000651.1:0-16341 GCA_035565435.1 Dyadobacter sp.
TTCGGTTTCTCTGCATTATAATTCAAACTACTATTGGCATGAAAAGAACGATTTTACTCGCATTGATCTGTTTTGCAGCTATTTCCTGCGACAAGAAGGACGACGCCGCACCTCAGGCTGATCTGAATCCAACCAGCCTGACCTACCAAAAGGCAGCAACGGTTCGTACTTCCGGCAGCGATCTGAAAGTGGAGCTCAAAGAAGTGACCGACAGCCGCTGCCCGGTGAACGCCAACTGCGTTTCGATGGGAAGCGCGAAATTGGTGCTCGCGATATCCGACGCTTCGAATCAGGTGAGTGTGAATTTCGAATTCAAGGGTGATTCTAAAAACCAACAGGGTTTCAAGCTGGGAGGAACAGAGTATGTACTAACTATCTCTGAGGTGCTTCCTTATCCGGAACTTCCCAAATCACCCAAGCTGGAAGATTACAAGATCGGAGTATCCATCGAAAAAAAGTAATAGATTCAGATTTGGTGTGAAATGCAGCAAAAGGAGTCAGGTGTATCCTGGCTCCTTTTCTCATTTTTGGCCTTTCAGGTGTTCCCAATGCGATTTGTTCGTAACTTGAACACTTCTAGAACCCATAAACCAGCCAATGAAGCCTATTTTTTCAAGAAGGGAGGCGCTGGCCGGACTGGCTGCCGCCGGTGCCGGACTGGCATTGAGCCCGTTTTCTTCCTCAGCCCATAGCGATCTCAAAATGATATTGGAAAGAAAGATCCCGTCGACCGGCGAACGCCTCCCGGTAGTTGGCCTGGGCTCCTGGCAGCAGTTTGACGTTGGAGCCGGCGCTTCCGAGCGCGCACCGTTGAAAGAGGTTTTGCAAAAAATGCAGGAAATGGGTGGGAAAGTCATTGATGCTTCACCTATGTATGGGCGCGCGGAGCAGGTAATCGGCGATCTGACCACGGATTTGAAGCTGAACGAACAGTTTTTCTTTGCCACAAAAGTATGGACAACCGGCAAGCAGGAGGGGATCGATCAGATGAATGCGTCCTTGCGGAAAATGAGGCGGAAAAAGATTGACCTGATGCAAGTGCACAACTTACAGGATTGGGAGACGCACCTGAAAACACTTAGGGATTGGAAAGCCGCCGGAAAGGTCCGTTACATTGGGATTACCCATTATACCGATGCCTCTCACGCGCGACTGGAACAGATTGTAAAATCGGAAAATATTGATTTTGTACAGGTCAATTATTCCATACGGTCGCGAAATGCGGAGAAAAGCCTGCTGAAAGCCGCCAAAGACAAAGGTGTGGCGGTGATCATCAACGAGCCATTCGAGCAGGGCGCGTTGTTCCGGGCGATAAAAGGGAAGGAGTTACCTGCCTGGGCCGGCGATTATGATATCAGAAGCTGGGCGCAATTTTTTCTAAAATACATCATCAGCAATGATGCGGTCACTTGCGTGATACCAGGTACTTCTGATGTGAAGCACCTGGTAGACAATCTGGGCGCCGGTGAAGGGCGTCTGCCCGACGAACCGGGCCGGAAGAAAATGCGCGAGTGGATGGCGGGAATTTGATTATTCCAATGTAAATGCTACATACTGGTTACCCTTTTTAGTACCCAGCTTGGTACCGCCGCAGGCAATCACGACATATTGCTTTCCATTGACTTCATACGTGGCGGGTGTGGCGAACCCCGCAGCCGGCAATTGCGCTTCCCAGAGCAACTTGCCGGTTTTTTTGTCAAATGCCCTGAACTTCCCGTCCTTCGTAGCAGCGATAAAAAGCAACCCGCTGGCTGTTACAACCGGCCCGCCATAGTTTTCGGTACCGGTGGTGGGGACGCCTTTCGCTTTGAGCGATTCCACCTCGCCAAATGGGATTTTCCAAAGGAACTTGCCGGTGTTCAAATCGATCGCGTTGAGTGTGCCCCAGGGCGGTGAAATCGCGGGCAGGCCGTTGGCGTCCAGGAATTTGTTGTAACCAGTGCTTTGATAGGGAAGATAGATCTGCTTCGAAGCAGGCGTTTCAGAAACAGCCTCCACTTTTTCATCGCCAAACAGGAATGAAACCAAAGCCTGCTTTTCATCCGCCGTCAGCATCGTGAATCCGGGCATCATACCCTTACCGGAGCTCACCAGCTGGTTCACGAACGCCTTGTCGCGGCGTGTACCAATGTCCACAAGAGATGGATAGCCGCTTTTGGCATTACCTTTTCTTTGAGGGCCATGGCACGTTACGCAATAGGTAGTGTAAACCTTTTCGCCGGGACTCAGATTGGATAATTCGCTTTCTTTCGGCGTGTCTTTCATCGTCAGGATCCATGCCATTTCATTGCTATTCACATACAGTATTCCCTCGTTCGGATCAGCAGCTGCGCCACCCCATTCAGCGCCGCCGTCGAAGCCGGGAAGGATTACCGTACCTTCTTTACTCGGCGCTGCAAAAAGGGCCTTTTTGTAACCTTTGAATTTGATTTTCAACGAATCACGGTCGGGCGCATGGATGCTTATGTCATTCTCGGTCAGGGTGTAGGCTTGCCGTGCATAGGGGGCCGGTTTGCTGGGCACGGGCTGGGTCGGCCATGGATATTCACCGGGTAATGCGTCTTTCGGAGCGGCAACTTCCTTAATAGGGAACAATGGCTTACCTGTCACCCTGTCGAACAGGAATACATAACCTTGCTTACTGACCTGCGCCACCGCGTCGATTTTGCGTGGTTTGCCGTCTGCTCCGGTTTGCGTGACGGTAAGCAGGTTAGGCGGGGCGGGCAGGTCGCGATCCCACAGGTCGTGGTGCATGGTCTGGTAATGCCAAAGGCGCTTGCCGGTGCGCGCGTCGAGCGCGAGCAGGCAGTTGGCGAACAAGTTGGCGCCTTTGCGTTGACCACCGTAAAAATCATAACCCGCCGATCCGGTCGGTACGTACAGAATACCGCGCTCGCGGTCGATGGCCGTGCCTGCCCAGTTATTGGCGGCACCTGTGAATGTATTTTTGTAGGCGTCGGGCGGAAATGTTTCGTAGCCAAACTCGCCGGGATAAGGGATGGTATGGAACGTCCAAGCGAGCTTACCCGTGTGCACATTGAATGCCCGGAGATCACCGGGTGCCGCGTCGGACTCTTCCGACAGCCTCAACGGCATAATGATCAGATCCTCGAAGATTGTGCCCGGCGTGTTGGAAACCATGTATTTGCTTTTAGCAGTTTCCGGCAGCCCGGTGTGCAGGTCAATGCGCCCGTTATCGCCAAAGCGCTCGATTACTTTCCCCGTGCGCGCGTCGAGGGCGTACAGGTAAGAGCCCATTGCGTGCAGGATGCGTTTATCGTTCCCATCTTCCCAATAAGTCAGACCGCGGCTGGTATTGGAGCCGTTTTTGGATTTATCACCGAATAACCAGAGCTGCTTGCCCGTGGCCGCGTCGAGCGCGAAAGCCTGTACGGTGGCCGTGACCCCGTATAGCACGCCGTTCACCACGATGGGGTTTACCTGGGTTTGTCCTGAATCAGGCATAGACCAGGTCCAGGCCACTTTCAGGTTTTTGACATTATCCTTATTGATCTGCGTCAATGGAGAAAAATGATTGCGGTCGGGACCGCCAAGGTATTCCCGCCACTCGCGTTTATCATCTTTTTGGTCAGAAACTGTGCGAGCGCCAGCCAGTATCAAGGCAAGGCCACCGATACACCACGATAAGGGTTTTAACATACAAACTTCAAGAGTCAGATATAGAAAGAAGGTTACTCAAAGCGGGTATTCACGGTAATGCCCGGCCAGGAGTCGGTACGGAATGCGCTGGCGGGGAAGCCGTCGGCATTGTACAGGTTGGCGTCTTCCGGTGCATCCGACCAGGCGTAGCGGACGGCGGCGGGCTTGCTCACTTTCGGGCTCGAAACGATCACCTTGTTACCCTGGATCTCCGCCTTCGCATAATAGAAAATCTTATCGTCACCTGCGATCTCAAAGCCTTTCAGATATCCGTAACGATCCTTGATCGTGAGGCCGTTTTCTGCATTTTTAAATGAAACAATGGCCTTACTGCCGTCCACTTGCATTTGATCATAAAGGGGGGAAGCGTAAGGGATATTCTGGCCGTAATCCTGCTTTAAAGCATGGGTCGCCAGGCGGTGTGCCACGTCCTGTTTGTTGGTCGGGTGAATGTCGAGGGAGTTACCCACGTCTGTTGTGACGGCCATGCCGGTTTTGGGCAGGCTGAGTGTCATGTTTTGAGCCTCGCGGAGTTCAGCCCAGTTGCTTCCTTTGTTGCTATCGCGGTCGGCGCCGAAGCTGGATAATTGCACCCAATAAAACGAGAATTCATCATTCCAAAGCTTGCGCCAGTCGTTGATCATGAGGGGAAACGATTGGCGGTACTGGTAAGCACGGCCCGCATTGCTTTCGCCCTGATACCAAAGCGCACCACGAATACCAAACGGGAGTAACGGCACGATCATCGCATTGTAAATAGTGGTGCCTACGTTGTTCATCAGGTGGGCGTACTCGTGCTTTTCCGCGAATGCGGGCATCAGGTACCAGTCTTTGGCAAGGCTGGTTTTACGGCTTCCGTCTTCCACATAGAGGTCATTGGCCGAACCCATCAGCCCGGGGCCAAACCATGAGGCACTTACCATGTTGCCGGTTTTGATGGTCAGGATATTTTTGCCTTCCTTCCAGGTGCCGGCCGGTAGTTGGATTTTCCGCGCACCTTTCGCCGCTCCTTCATGGACGGGTTTGCCGTTGATATACACCTCAACAGGTCCGTCGTTTTCAGCCAGCGACAGGGTAGTTTGTTTTCCAACCCAATCAGAAGCAATCGATATTTCTTTGGCCATGTAACCTTTGCCGCGGAAACCCATAAGGCCTTTCCAATCCCATTGCCCCACACCGTCGGCGGTTTTTTGCCAGCTGGTGAAATCCACGTCCGGCGAAATGTATTTCTTTTCATCCTCCCAGGTCGGCTCGTAAGACGCATTCTTGAAAAGCTGCTTTTTAAGCTTCTTATCCATAATTGCATCCGCTTCCTGCCATGTTTTGGGCAGGTTTTGGGCATAGTATCGCAGTTCGTCGTTGCCTAGCATGGCCTCCTTGCTGATCCAACCCTCTATTTGAGAACCTCCCCACGACGAATGCAGCAGGCCGATCGGTACATGCAGCTTTTGATATAGTTCGCGGGCAAAAAAGAAACCCACGGCAGTGAAGCCGCCGACGGTCTCCGCGCTGGCTACTTTCCATTCTCCGGCGGTAAGATCCTGCTCAGGTTGAAGCGTCACCAGGTGGTCGACGCGGAAATGGCGGATTTGCGGAAATTCGGTGTTTTTGCGCTCTTCTTCATAATTTTTTGCAGCCGAAACCGGCCATTCCATATTCGATTGCCCCGAGCAAAGCCAGACCTCACCGATCAGGACGTCGTTCACGGTCGCATTACCCGATTTGGCGGTTACCTGCAACGAATGCGGCCCGCCTGCTTCCAGGGCTTTGAACCTCACAAGCCATTTGCCGGACGCATCCGCTTTCGTATCGATGGATTGTCCCGCCAATGTCACCTTCACTTTTTCGCCGGGTTTGGCCCATCCCCACACGGGAATTGGCTTTTGGCGTTGGAGGACTACGTGATCGGAAAAAAGGCGGGCAAATTTGATTTGGGCAAACGACGGCGTCGTGCAGGCGAGGAGCAGCAGTATCAGTATTCGTTTCATTGAAAGGCAAAGTTGATTTTTGGTTACCTATAAATGCGTGATGAACTCATATTCTACTGAAATAATAGGCTGCCTGCGTCCGGATTGTTGAATTTGGCCTTATTTTTAGCCGTAATTCAAGTATAAGCCATGATCTCCATCGTTATTTGCTCGGCCGACCAGACCGAGTTGCCCAAAGTTTCCGAAAATATCCGTGATACCGTTGGCATTCCTCACGAAATAATCGCCATTGACAACCGCGAAGCGAGGCGCGGGATTTGCGACGTTTACAATGAGGGAGCAAAGAAAGCCAGGTTCGATCTGGTGTGTTTCATGCACGAGGACGTTGAAATCAGGACTGAAAATTGGGGCAGCGTAGTTGAGCAAATCTTCGAGTGTGATCCGGAAATCGGCATTGTCGGTGTAGCCGGCGGTGGTTACAAGTCTCTCGCACCCGCAGGCTGGTATCAGCTGGAATTCCATTCGGAAGAAAGGTCGTATCAGAATGTTCTCCAGGGCTACAAGTTTAATGACAAGCAGGAAATTCATGCTTATCATAACCCGCGCAATGAGCGGCTTAGCCGGGTAGTCTGCGTGGATGGCCTTTGGTTTTGTACCCGGCGCGATATAGCCCTCCGATTTCCATTTGACGGCAAAGTGCTTACCGGATTTCATGGGTATGACCTCGACTTCTGCCTGAGCGTATTTCCGCATTACAAGGTCATGGTGACCTATGAGGTGCTGATGAAGCATGCCTCGGAGGGGAATTTTAACAGGCAATGGTTGGACCATATCCTGAAACTGCACAAAAAATGGAGCTACGCCTTGCCGCTGACGACATCCGTTATGCGCGGCAATGAAATGTATGATATCGAAAAAAGGTCATTCAAGAAGCTGATAGAGCAAATGATAGTTTGGAAGTACAGCTACTGGCAAATTCAGACGATGCTCTGGCACAGCGCCAAGACGAAGCAGATGTCCACCCGCGTGGTTTTTAAGGGTTTTCTTTACCTTTTGAAGTTACATCTACATATTCTTCCCTTTCCGGACGGGCAAAAAAGCGAGCCCACAGCAGTTTAGCGCGTAAACCCCAGATCTGCCGGTACACGAAAGCGGCTTTCTTCGATTTTTTATAAACCGGAATGTAATACAGCTGCTCGTAATTATCCCGGATAATGTCGGCGTATTCAAACGAAAAGAACGATTCAAGCCGCTCCTCGAACAAAGTACGAAGCCGGTCGAGAAAGGGCTGGTCGCGGTTCTTTTTGAATGTAGCGCATTGCTGCACCCATTTCAGGTCCCGACGTAACTTTTTGATGTCGCGGTTTTCGTGGTAATTCTTCCGGATCTTCTTCCGCTTGTTAAGAATGTCGGTGGAAGTGGTGGTATGCTGACGGTATCGGACCAGCGTTTCCGGGATCACCTCAATGCTGCCCAGGTTGGCGGCCACATAGGCAATCCAATGGTCGTGAAAATGATCCGGATTGAATGGGAGGAACTCGTCACGCAGTTCGCGTTTGAATAGAATGCTGTGTCCCGAGACGCAATTGAAATACAGAAAAACCTTGGGATCATCACCCCGATAGAGGTGGATAATGTCCGACATCTTCCGTTTCCAGGTCATTTGCCGCCCCTGCTCGTCCATAAAGGCCGAATCGTGGTAAATCAGCAAATGCTCCCCGATGCCCGCTACCTGTTTACTGATTTTTTCCAGGTCCCAGATATCATCCTGGTCGCATAATGCAATGTATTCCCCTTCACATAGGCTAATCGCCTTTTCGAAATTCTTTACATAACCCAGGTTCACCTCGTTCTCAAAGATCCTGAAAACCGGATATCGCTCCGCGTAGGCACGCACGATCTCGCGGGAGCGATCCTTGCTGCCATCGTCCACGACAACTATCTCGATGTTCGGGTAAGTTTGGTTTACGAGCGAATCGAGCTGTTCCTGGAGGTACTTTTCGCCGTTGTAAACACACAGTGCAATCGAAACGAGAGGGTAGGGTGTGCCGGGAATATCGGAATCGGGTTGGTTGTTCACTTTACTGTTATTTTTTTGCCTTTACGCCCCACGCTTTTCTGAGCGCATAAAAAAACTTGCTGGTGTCCGGTTTCTTCAAAATCCGGAGCAGTGTGTCGCGGTGTTTCCAGACGAGCATTCCAAATTTTGCGTTGAAAAAGCCATCGTTACGCATGATACTCTGATTGTACAATGCATTGATCAGCCCGTGGGCCTTGCCCGTACACTGCCTTGCGCAAAGCCGGAGCCACTGACTCTCCCTTTCCAGTTCCAGCACCTTTTGGTCGGCACTCCTGACGGCCGTTTTCAACGCGAGTATATCGGTGTTGTTGCCTGAATGCTGGCGGTATTGCACGAGTGCCTCCGGTAGAAAATCGATACTGCCCAGACAGGCTGCATTGAATGCCAGCCATTGGTCGTAATGAAAGCTTTCCGGGAATGGCAGCGATTTTTGCAATACCTGCTTTTTCATCAAAATACTATGGCCCGAGACGCAGTTCAAAAACAAGAACACTTCGGGTGCATTGCCGCGGTAGAAGTTCAGCTTGTCCGAAATGCGCCGGTCCATGGACCGCCCCCCGGCATCTATAAACTCCGAATCGTGGTAAACCAAAGTATGGTCGCCGATGAGGCGTACCTGCTTTTCCAGTTTTTCCCGATGCCAGATGTCGTCCTGGTCGCAAATCGCGATTAGCTCAGCCTCGCAGAGGCCCAGTGCCTTTTCGAAATTCTTGTTGTAACCGAGGTTTTGCCGGTTGTAATGCAACCTGATGCGCGCATCCCTATCCGCATATTCTTCCAAAATGGAACGCGTGGCGTCGGTAGAGCAATCATCCACTACCACCAGCTCCCAGTGGGTATAACGTTGTGCAATTACCGAATCCAGCTGCTCCCGGAGAAATGCGCTGCCATTGTAGGTACACAAGGCAATGGATATCAGCGGCGGGTTTTCCATTTACACATCGGTGAATTGCTGCATATCGATCAGGCGCTTGTACAGCCCGTCTTTCGCGATGAGCTCTGCGTGGCTGCCTTGTTCGATGATCTTGCCTTCTTCCAGCACCAGGATCGTATCCGCGTTCTGGATTGTGCTCAGGCGGTGTGCGATCACAAGCGATGTCCGGTTTTTCATCAGGTTGTTCAACGCTTCCTGTACCAGTTTTTCCGATTCGGTATCCAGGGCCGAGGTCGCCTCATCCAGGAGCATGATCGGCGGGTTTTTCAGGACGGCGCGGGCAATGCAGATGCGCTGCTTTTGTCCGCCCGAAAGCTTCATGCCGCGGTCCCCTATATTGCTGTAATAGCCCTCCTCGGTTCCCATTATAAATTCATGTGCATTGGCAATCCGGGCTGCTGCCTCCACCTGCTCCATGGTAGCATCCGGGCTTCCGAAAGCGATATTCTGAAAGATCGTATCATTGAATAGCATCGATTCCTGATTCACGAGTCCGAACATCGACCAAAGCGATTCCTGTTTGATTTGCCGTACATCCACACCATCTATCAGTACTTGGCCCTCGTCGGTATCGATAAACCGGGGCAGCAGGTCCATCAGGGTCGATTTTCCACCGCCGGAAGGCCCCACCAATGCAACTGTTTTGCCTTTTGGAATGGTCACATTAATGGATTGGAGGACCGGCCGCGAAGGGTAGGAGAAGGAGACGTTTTCCAGCCGGATGGATTCTTTAAAATTCCGCATATCCACCGCATCCGGTGCGTCACGGATCTCCGGCTTTTCGTCGATCAGTTCGAGCACGCGCTCGCCGGCGGCGATGCCTGCGTGGATGGTACTGAAAGACTCGGTCAGAGCTTTTGCAGGGCGCATTACCTGGGAGAAAATGCCGATGTAGGTGACGAATTTGGACACATTGAGGTCCGAATTATTATCGAGGATAAGCGAGCCGCCGTACAGTACGATGATCGCAACCATGGTAACACCCAAAAATTCGGACACCGGCGAGCTGAGCTGCTGGCGTTTGGCCATTTTGCGCCCGAGGTCGGAATAGCGGATGTTTTCCTTATGGAATTTGTCTTTGATAGCCTCAGTGGCATTGAACGCCTTGATGATCTTGATGCCGGTAAGGGCTTCATCGAGGTAGCTGATCATGAGCCCGAAGTAATGCTGTGCCAGGGCAGCCTGCTGTTTCAGCCTTTTCACGATTTTTGAAATGAGGAAGGCGGAAACTGGGATCACCAGGATGGCAAAAAACGTCAGTTTGGCAGACGTAGCGAAAAGCATAAACACATATGCAAGCAATTGCATCGGCTCCTTAAACACTACCTGTAAAGTACTTGTAACCGAAAATTGTACGACTCCCACATCGGATGCGATCTTAGAGATAATATCCCCTTTCCGCTGGTTGCTGAAATAGCCCACATGCAGGTCCATCACGTTGTCGAACACTTGCTTGCGCAAGTTCAGCAGGGTGTGGATCCGTAGGTTTTCCATGATCCGCTGTGAGAAATATCTGAAGATATTCGAAAGCAGCACAGAGCCGACGATCACCGCACATACGACCTGTAACGCGCCGTGTGGCCCGAAAGCCAGGTTAGCCTGCTGTGCATAATAGTTGAGCATGCCCGTGGGGTCAAGCCAGCCGTTTTCCGGCCTGGGGTCCGCTTGCCCGCCCTGGTTAAGAAAAAGCGTATTCAGGAGTGGCGCCAGCAGGGCCAGGTTCAATGTATTGAATACTACTCCCAGCAGGGTACAAATGATGTAAGGAACAGCAAAACGGGCAATCGGTTGAGCAAAAGATAGTAATCTGAGGTACGTTTTCATTCTTAGATAATGGCATACTCGCCGTACGCCGGAAGTAAAAAAAACCGAAACCGGGTTTTTCGGATTAACGCGCAAATTAACGCTTATCTGGCGAAACAACTGTCCGTGACTTCAATTAATTCCCGGCCGGCCGCCGGTTAATACGATGCCACGGTTACGGGAAAGGTTGGAAACCGCAGGAAAAAAGCCGACAATCGACGCCTGACCCAACTTTTTAAAACAAGTCGTTGTTCAAAAGTAAACCGCCAGACAATGATTACGAATTCCGATATATTTTCGATTGAAGCAGGTGATTCCGTGCCTGTAACTACCTATAAAGCAGCCCGCTCGGTTGCCGGGCTTGTTGCGAGCCATTTCGAGCGGCATCACGAGGCGGTATCCAAATACTACGAACAGGAGCTCGCGCCCCGTCCCGACGCCCGCATTATCGAAACGATCATCGATACGACGTTCTGGGCGAGCCTGCGCCGTGAGGAGGGGCGCTCGCCGAAAGTATCCATCGCCTACCTGCCGCCGCAGGCCGCCGAACACCCGCTGGTTTTCGCGGAAAAACTCGCGCTGACCGCCAACGTACTCACCAAGCTCGCGCCTGCGGTAGAGCGCTCGGGGATACACCTGGGCGTGTGGCTCGAAAACGGCGAGCTGCGCATTTGGGGTACCACACGGGTGATCCCCGGATTGTGCTTCGTACTGGAAGTGATCGAGCCGGGAATGCTGGTGGTGAAACACCGCAGGGTAGAGGGCTTTGGTAAATTCGTGAACGTAGCGGTGCTCAAAGGCGACCAGGTGAAGATTGTCAATGAGGAGAGCCGTAAAGTGAAGGATTGCCCTTCGCTGATCAACTCGCTGATGGGATTTTCATCGACGACATTATGGAGTGATTATCCCAACCTGCTGGTGCAGTTGGCCGCATCCATGCGCAGCCATGAGCGCGGCGGTATATTGCTGGTGGTTCCCAAAGGCAAGGACCGCTGGCGCGAATCGATCATCCACCCGATTACCTATGACGTGCAGCCGCCATTCTCCGAGCTGGCCGACCTGCACCGCAAATACGTGGAAGATCCTAACCCCATTACCTGGCAAAACCAGTTCAGTTCGGCGGTGCATAATATGGCCGGGCTCACAGCCGTGGACGGCGCTACGATCATCAACGACCGGTACGAATTACTCGCATTCGGTGCCAAAATCGGCCGGGCGCAGGATGCAAAGCCGGTGGAGGAAATCCTGATTACCGAACCGATTATTGGTAATACAGCCATGGTAGTGCATCCGGTACAGAACGGAGGCACGCGGCATCTGTCGGCGGCGCAGTTTGTGTACGACCAGCGCGATTCGATTGCGCTCGTGGCGTCACAGGATGGCCGCTTCACGATATTCTCCTGGTCGAAATGCGAGAACATGGTACAGGCGCACCGGGTCGATGCACTGCTGCTATGACCCGAACGGGAAGAGTTCCAGCTGCTCTGGGTCTTTGTATTTCCGCGATTTGGCCTCAGGCTCATGAAAGTTGGATAGCGAGATTCCGAGTAGCCGCACGGCTTTTTCTTCCAGATCGAGCTTTTCGAGCAATTGCTTTGCGGTGTCGGTAATAGTATCGAGGTCACCGACGGGGTGGGCGAAAGAGTGGTTACGGGTTATTTGGGTAAAATCACTGAATTTAACTTTCAATGTTACCGTCCGGCCTTTCAACTGGTTCTTTTCGAGCCGGTTGGCGACTGTGACGCCAATGCGGTCGAGCTCCTTGTTCATTTCGTCCAGCGTGGTGAGGTCGTAGGTAAAGGTATCCTCGGCGCCGAGCGATTTGGTTTCGCGGTGCGTTTGTACCTCACGGTCGTCGATCCCACGCACGATCTTGTAGAAGAAATGGCCTGTTTTCCCAAAATGGCTAACGAGTTCATCTTCCGACAACTTTTTAAGATCCGCACCGGTGTATAACTGCATTCCTTTCATTTTGTCGGCAGTGACCTTTCCCACGCCATGAAACTTCTCGACCGGCAACTGGTCCATGAAGCTCTCGATTTTAGACGGCCCAATGAATTTCAATCCATCGGGTTTATTGATGTCGGAAGCGATTTTCGCTACAAATTTATTGACCGACACACCTGCCGACGCGGTGAGGTTAAGTTCTTCTCTGATGGACCTCTTAATCTGTTTTGCGATTTCCACCGCCGAACCGATGCCCATCTTGTCCTCGGTCACATCCAGGTAGGCCTCATCCAGCGAAAGCGGCTCGATCAGGTCTGTATAACGGGAGAAAATCTCGCGGATACTTCTGGAAACGGATTTATATACCTCAAATCTGGGATGTACGAATATGATCTGCGGGCACAACTGAATCGCCTGCCGCGAAGGCATCGCCGACCGTACCCCAAACTTGCGGGCTTCGTAGCTCGCCGTGGCCACCACGCCCCGGCCGGTGGGAGAACCGCCGACGGCCAGCGGCTTGCCGCGGTATTCAGGGAAATCGCGCTGCTCCACCGAGGCGTAGAATGCATCCATGTCGATATGGATGATCTTACGAATAGGTTTGCTGGCGGGCGCTTCCTGCATGGGAATGGCAATTTTTCAGGTTATAAGTGTATCCTCCAATTAAAAACAAATTAAATAATATTGCATTCGCATCAGGAGGCACTTTTTTTTCGTAGTAGGTGAATAAATCCGCAGTCAGTCTGTAACTAGCGGGCCAATTCTTTACTTAGTTCCCCAGAAAATTCGATGCGACATACTATACTTCTGTTCAAATCCCTTTTTGTTTTCCTCCTTCTTCTCCGCATGAGTGTTGGCGCCGCGCAGGCGCAGGACCGTTGCGCGTCGATGGAGCTTCTCCAAAAACGGTTTACCGACAAACCCGCGCTCAAACTGATGTTCGACCAGCGGGAGCTGCGTTTAAAACAACTCATCAGGGAAAGGGTTGCTTCCGGAAAGTCGATGCGGACAACCGGCCTGGTCACGATTCCCGTCGTGTTCCATGTTGTGCTCAGCCGCCAGTCGATGGTGACCGACGCCCAGCTCATGGCCCAGCTTGATACGATCAACAAGGATTACGCCGGAACCAACGCCGGGGCGTCCAAGGTTCCTTCCTATTTCAAATCGCTTTTCGGGCAGTCGGGCATTCAGTTCTGCCTCGCGCAGCGTACGCCCAACGACGCCCCCTCGACCGGGATCGTGCGCTACACTACCACACGCAATTCATTTGACTATACCACCAACCAGGTGAAGCACGCCGAATCGGGCGGCGCGGATGCCTGGGATACGGATAAATATCTCAATATCTGGATTTGTGACCTGTCGGGTTCCACGCTGGGCTATGCCACTTTTCCCGACGACGGTGTGAAAGACGAGCAGGGTGTGGCCGTCGACTACGCGTCGCTGCCGGGTGGAAGTGCTGCGGGTTTCAACCAGGGAAAAACATTGACCCACGAAATTGGCCACTATTTCAATCTGTATCACATTTGGGGGGACGATAATGGCTCTTGCACGGGTACCGACGAGGTAGATGATACTCCTAATCAAAGTAACAGCACGACCACTTGCCAGACTGGCATTGTTACCGACCGTTGTACTACCACCTCACCAGGCATTATGTACCAGAATTACATGGATTACACACCCGATGCCTGTTTGTTTATGTTTACCAAAATGCAGGTGGCGAGAATGGAAACGGCGTTCAGTACTTATCGTTCACTGCTGGCACTTTCCAACGGCTGTACGCCGGTGGATGTGAAGAAGAAAGATGCTTCCCTGAAAGCGATCCGCCAGCCCGCACAGCGCATTTGCAGCAACTCGCTTACGCCGCAGATCACGCTGGTGAACAAGGGAAGTGAAACGCTTACGTCGGTGAGGATCCAGGTGGCTATCGATAATGGAGCTGCGCAGAACTACAACTGGACCGGTTCTCTGGCCACTTATGCCGAAGCAACCGTGACTTTACCTGCCCTTACCACAGTGGAAGGTAATCACATGCTGAGCATCACTACGTCCAATCCAAACGGCGCTGCCGATGAGGATACTTCCAATGATGCTTTGAGCCTGGATTTCGTCTACTACGAGCCGTTTGCCGCTCAGGTGAAAGAAGGATTTGAGGGACTTTTTGCACCACAGGGTTGGGATGTTGTGAATGAAGACGGCGGCTCGACCTGGGAAAAGACGACTTCCGCATCCAAAACCGGCAGCGCTTCGGTGAAAATAGGGAACTTTGACAATCAGGTCGTCGGCCAACGCGATTACCTGCGCTCGCCGACGGTTCGTATCGCCGGGGCCGACTCTGCATTTGTGTCGTTTCAGGTGGCGGCCGCGACGTATACCAATGCTTCCGCCCAGGGTAATGTATGGGATACCTTGCAGGTGCTTATCAGTACAGATTGCGGACAGACATACACCAGCGTCTACAAAAAATGGGGATCGAGCCTCATTACCCGCAGCGCGGCTACACGTACCGCATTTACGCCGGGCGTGAACGAGTGGCGGCGTGAAGAAATTAATATCGGCAGTTTCATCGGCCAGGGTGAAATCCTCGTCGCGTTCCTGAACACCAATGGCAACGAAAATGATATTTACCTCGACGACATCAATATCCGGACTGTAACCGTGAATCCGAACCTGAAAGAGGCAGGCTTCCTGGTGACGCCCAACCCGACGAGCGGCCAGGTATCGGTGCAGTTTTACCCGCATCCCGAGAAGCTGAAATCCGTGTCGATTTACAGCGTTGCCGGACAGAAAATAAAGGAGATCGTCATTACCGGAGAAGTGGCTTCCAATGTTTACAATTTCGATCTGACAACCTACCCATCAGGGCTATATGTTGTCAAAGCAGAATTTGAAGACCGGGTGCTGACGAAGAAGATTGTGAAGAATTAAATAAGCGAATGAGTGACCGGGTCGCGGGAGCGATGAGTGAATGGTCAAATGTGGTCAGGTATTGTCAGAAGTTGTTAGTATAAATGCCAAAATCACGTATTTAGTAATTAGCAATACATCTGACAACACCTGATAACACCTGACTATCCTTGACAAAACCTGACCATTCACTCATTCAAAATTCACTCATTCAAAAATTAATATATCCGCTTGACGATCACCTTGCTATTCGTCTGCGAAATGGCAAACTCTTTGGCGTTTTCATTGAGTGGTGCGATAAAAATCTGCTTTTTCTTCTTGCCGTCCGTGTTTACCCAGTTAGCCGAATAGATCTCCGGGAGCTGGCCGGTGTAGATCGGGTGGTGATCAGAGTACATAAACACTTCCTCCTGTTCGTAAGCCAGTTCGAGATCGCTGCCCTCGATCACATCACAGATGATCTTCAGCCCGCCTGCTTCGTCGTCTACCAGACCTTTGATCCGGGCTTTCCCGTAAAAAGGATCTTCTTCAAATTCCCAACGGATGTAGTATTCGATTACGTTTCCGATCTGAGACTCAATGTAGTCGGCAGTTAGCAGTTGTTCCTGGCGCATGGTCGAAGTTGGTTTTTTACACTCCTTTAAACTAGGCAAAATTCAAACCCGCCCCTTGTGGGCGTTTTGACAAATGTAATCGTAAGCAGGATGTTTCCAAAAATAATAGGACGCGTTTCATAGATATTTGAAAAATTACGATCAAGTCGACATTTGCAGTGTAGCAAGCTGTTGGGAAGGCCTCTTTCATATAGTTGCATGGGTTAGTTGCGTAGATGTAATTCTTAATTGTATTATAGAAGTTTTTGGGGACTCAGGAGTGACTGTTTTATCACCCGGGGGAACATAGCGGTATGGTTTTTGTCTGGCACTGGCTAATCAACATAAATTTTCCGGGCACTGGCCCGTCACTTAGCCAAGATTGATATGAGAAAAACTCAACGAGCCAATGAGCCTGTACCATGTTCGGTCCCGCTCATTTTCATGAGGATCGGTTTCTTTCTGTTACTTTTCTCCGGCCCGATA
>DATMSL010000652.1:0-2526 GCA_035565435.1 Dyadobacter sp.
AGGCGTCGTCGCCGCTTGCGGAAATTTTGCCGAATCTGTATTGGAATGTCACATTCACCAGCCGGTTGGTCTGGTGCCAGTTCGACGACTGCGAATAGCTGTCGGTAGCCAGCTGACTTCTGTAATTCCGTGAAAGGAAAATATCTTGCACATTGAAGGAAAGGGTAGCCTTCTTTTCCAGCAAATCTTTGCGGATACCCATATTGGCGATGAAAACGCCGTCGCGCGTGCCTTGGGCGATCGCCCGCGGGCCCTCGTAGTTCACATACGCGGAGGCGCGGAAGTCGGCCGGAAGCGTGATGAACGCATTGAGATTCCCGGAATAGCTCCAAGTGCGGTTGTCAATGTTTGCCACGGCGGACACCACCTCGCTGCGGAAAATGCGCCCGCTACCATTGAGTTTCAGGACGTCGCCGAAGAGTTTCTGGGAGAAATCAGTTTCAAAGCCATATGAGAACTCGCGACCGACGTTGTCGTACCTGGTGAGCGAAACGCCCGCTTCATCGATCGTGCGGATCTGTGTGATCGCATTATTCGAGTAATCCATGAAAAGCGAAGGCCCCCAGCCGCCATTGGCTTCATAATTGGAATAACCCATTTCGGCCTTGTGCGTAAACTCCGGACGGAGGTTCGGATTACCGGTTCTTACGTTGCGCGGATCGGAGACGTCGGTATAAGGGTTCAGCCAGTCGGCTTCGGGACGCTGTACGCGACGGCTGTAATTCAGCTTCATCTGCGAAGACTCGCCCAATTTGCGCGTCAATGCGAACGACGGCACGAGCGTCAGGAAATGTACGCTGAAATCCTGATTACGGCTGATCTGGTTGATATCCTGGTTGTAGTCGGTCACCCGCAAACCGGCCCGCACGCCCCAGAGATCGGTTTTTTGCGAGAATGTCATGAATCCTGTGTAGGTCGCATCCTTGTAACCGAATACGTTGCTGATAGTATTGTCAAAAACGTAGCTGTTGGTCTCGCGGTCGAGGTTATAGAACGCATTCACATTGTCATTCGAGCTGCTGCGTGAGCGTACGCCGGCTTCCAGGGTCGCTTTCGGCGTAATGGGCCAGGTATAGTCCGCATTCAGGAAAAGCGAATGGCGATCGTTATTGCGGAGGTTTTGCTGGTTGCGCAACAGGCTGTCGACAGTGCTCTCCTGTGAGAAATAGGATTCCCCGTCGGAACCGCCGAGCGAGTAGCTCGAATTGAAATTGAGCTGATGGTCTTTTTCTGCAAATTTCAGACGATAATCGAAGTTGAAGTTGAGATTGTGGCCATTGCCTTCGCTGTTGTTCAAACGGCGGAAGTTCTCCGATACCACACCCGATGCCAGCGTTGTTTCGTTAAGAATATTGCTGTTGTTGCGGCTGTTGTCACGGGAGTAGTTTACGCCGGCCTCGATGGAGTTCTTGTCGTTGAAATCATAATTGACCCCGACACGTCCGAATGCATTCTTGCCTTTATTACCGCCAGTGCCGTCCTGCTGCAAATGCGAGGTCGATTCGGTGACGAAATTATCGCGGCTCAAAGTCCGTTCCCAGGTCATGGCGCGGGTTTGCCCGCTCAGCGACGCATTCAGGCCGAACTTGCCTACTTTATAACTCAGGTTACCCGACGCCGCATTGTTATTCTTGTTCCCGATACTCAGCCGGGCCCCGCCGTTCATCCCGCGGATTTTCGTCTTTTTGGTAATGATGTCGATCACGCCCGATGCGCCCTCACCCTCATATTTAGCGGAAGGTGTCGTCATCACGTCGATCCGCTCAATCAGGTTTGCAGGGAAAGATTGCAAAATCGTCGGAAGGTCGCTGCCATAGAGGTTGGATGGCTTCCCGTCGATAAGCACTACCACATTCCCCTTTCCACGGACCTGGGGATTGCCGTTTTCATCGAGCGAAACGGCAGGCACTTTTTCCAGCAGATCGCTCACGTTATTACTCGTCGCAAGCATATCCTTGCCGATATTGACGATTTTCTTGTCGATATCGTCGACGATCATGGTCTTTTCACCTTTCACCACCACTTCGGCGAGCTTTTGTGCCTCGGGCAGCACCGTAATGCTTCCCAGGTCGAGCAGACTGGCTTCGGCCGCCAGTTTCACGTTGGGGCGGTAGAGTGTTTGGTAGCCCATATTGGTCACCCGCAGAAGGTAATTTCCGGGTGCCACCTCGGCGATGACAAACGCCCCGTTCTCGTCCGCTACTGCGCCGTTAACAAGCGACGAATCTTTGGGCATCAACAGGGCTACGGTTGCAAATGCGACCCCGGCATTATTAGGGCCTTCGACGATTTTGCCCACAAGCTTACCACCGAGTGCACGCTGTGATTTTGTACCATTCACAGGAAGCGGGCGGGTGTCGGGATTTGCGAGAAGTAAATGTGCAGGTAAAAGTAGGGCAATGCTGTTCAGCAACAGACTTCTTTTCACGGGTATAGGATTTAGATTTTATTAGGAGCCAAGCAGGGTAAATATGCCGGTTGTACATTATGAAATGTAACTAAACCAAGCTGTAAAGCTTTAATGAG
>DATMSL010000653.1:0-1803 GCA_035565435.1 Dyadobacter sp.
TTTTCCGGCGTAGGGATGGTGAGTTTGATAAAAAGTTTCCGTGAAAAATAATGCTCTACTTCTTTCACCGCATCGAAATTGACCAGATACTGGCGGTTGAGCCTGTAAAACTGTGACGGCGACACCATGCCCTGTACTTCTTCCAGCGGTTGCGTGATGGTATAATCCTGGTTGTCGAATGTACGCAGCCAGGTGGTTTCATTGTGGATGTAAAAGAAGGCGATCGTTTCGGTTTTGATCGTGATGTATTTGTTTTGCTTAAACACGAGGAAGCTCTTCTTTCCTTCGGGCTCGCCGAGTCTTTTTAAAAGCAATTCCAGCTCCGGTACCAGCGGTTTTTCGGTGGAGAAATAACTTTTCAGCTGGCTTAATTTATCGAGTGCGCCCTCAATATGCTCTTTTTTAAAGGGTTTGAGGAGATAGTCGATCCCATTGGCCTTGAATGCCTCGATCGCATAATGGTCGTATGCCGTGCAGAATATCACCGGCGGTACCACTTTCACCGACTCGAAAATTTCAAAACAAAGACCATCCGAAAGCTGGATATCCATGAATATCAGGTCAGGCTGGGGCATTTCCGTGAGGTAGGAAACGGCCCGCTCCACACTCTGAATTGTAGCTACTACTTCGGCATCGGGGCGGAGGGTGGTGATCAGCTGCGCCAGCGAGCGGGCGGTTTTGATTTCGTCTTCAATGATTACGATTTTCATGAATAAGCGGCAGTTTGACCCTGAAATATTCCTGGTCGTTTTCGATTTGTACTTTTTGGTTCAGCAGATGGAAATACCGCCGGTTGATATTGTCGAGCCCTACCTCCGTGGAATGCTCGGGGTTTTTCTTCAATTGCAGCGGATTTTCGACGATCAGCAGGCCATTTTCTTCATATATCGTAATGTGGAGCGGCTTGTCGAGCGAAACCACATTGTGCTTGATGCAGTTCTCGACGAGGAGCTGCAAGGTGAACGGCGGTATCCACGTCCGGTAAACGTCGTCCGGGATCCGGTA
The DNA here is from genome assembly GCA_035565435.1 of Dyadobacter sp. Lineage (GTDB taxonomy): Bacteria > Bacteroidota > Bacteroidia > Cytophagales > Spirosomataceae > Dyadobacter. The sequence goes on from DATMSL010000653.1 coordinate 1,006, forward strand.
TTCCAGCTCGATACCCTCTTCGAACCGCGCTTTCAGCAGGTACATATATGCGTCGAGTATTTCGATCTCTTCCGAAAGGCTGATCAGGTCGAGTTTTCTGTTTTCAAGGGTAAACCGATAAAAATCAGATAGTTTCAGAATGAAGTCGACGCTGTTTCTGTCTTCCAGCTCCACCATGGATTTCAGGGTACTGAGGCTGTTGAAGAGGAAATGCGGGTTGACCTGTTGTTTCAATAGTTCATACTGGGCACCGAGGTTATCGGCTTTGCTGCGTTCGAGTTCCAGTATCACCTGCTGGTTGCGGTGGGTCTGATAAAGTAAATGCAGCAGCATATAGAAGATCAGGTTGATCATGATCCCGCGTACTTCGAACATCAGTACTACCGGTCCAAAGTCCACCGACGGGATTGCCAGTTTCTGCGCGCCCACCATCAGGAACATGAGTACCATGCCGATGGCGATACTCCGGAACAGCAGCGGGTAAGAAAAGCCCGAGGAGGAATGCCCCTTCGTGAATTTAGGCAGCGAGTAGATATTGAAATACCACACAAACAACGTGAACGAGGTGGTGATCAACGCGCTGGTAATCGCCTCGAAACCATTGGGATGCTTCTCGGCTATTTTGGGAACGGTGGTGAGTATGCCCAGCGACACGGAACTCAGCCAGACGATTACCGCCGAAACCCTGAATGTCTTTTGTACCATGATTGTTTGTGAACCGGTTTACGGGAAAACAGAGGCCCGTTGGGCAAATATAAAACTAATCCGCTCTGCATCGCTTGAAACGGCACTTCTGCC
>DATMSL010000654.1:0-2782 GCA_035565435.1 Dyadobacter sp.
GACAATAAGCGCGACAACGTTTGAGTACACCGATAACAACGAAAAGAAATCGGTAGCGCTTGCAAACGGTATTAGTGATAGCGACCGAAGCTATGGAGAAGATGCTTCTGGTGCTAAAGTCCTTCGGTTCACTCTTTCGTTTAGCTACCCGGACGAACTATTCTCTAAGTTAGCACAAAACGGCACAATTATCGCGCCAACCAAGACGAACGTAACCGATTCGTTCCTGGGTGTGCCACAAAGTCTATTTACGCAAAAAGCACGCGATGTCACGGGGGGGAACTAATATGGCTGCTCAAGACACGGCACTTCGAAAGCGCCAACAAATTGCAAATGCTAACCGTATGATGTTCATATGGGTTGCGGCAGTGTCGGCAGTAGTCGGAATCGCTATCGTGGCCTCACTCTTCCTGTTGCAAAAAGCATGGTTTAACGAGAAAGTGCTCGCTGAGAAATCGAAAACCGCAGCAACTTTAACGAAGAACAATGAAGTGATCAACGACCTGAAAGACCAAGTGCGTGTGCTCAACACGAATCAGGCGTTAAAAGACTCTATGGCGCCCAACGACGACCAGCCTGTGCAAGCCGTGCTCGATGCGCTTCCATCTGAAGCAAACTCATCAGCACTCGGCTCGTCGCTCCAAGAGAAATTTTTAAACGAACCAGGACTAACTATCGAGTCGCTCAACGTTGATCCTGTCGCCGGTGTTGAGAACAAAGGCGATACAAACGTACAAGATGCATCCGCTGCAGCATCCACGGGCAATAACCAGATTACGTTCCGCTTCTCGGTCAGTACCGATGCAGGCAATGCAAGCGGGCTGAAAAACCTGCTACAGAAGCTCGAACGTTCAATTCGTGCGATCGATCTGACATCGCTTACTATTGAACGCCAAGGGGCACGATTGCTTCTTTCGGTTGACGGGCATGCGTACTACGAACCTGCCAAGACAGTTGAACTAAAAGATAAGACGGTAAAGCCATGAAAAAATCAGATATAGCAATGATCATCCTTATTGCATCGGTCAGCGTAATGATTGCTTATTTCGTCGCGAAGGCGATTGTAGGTGACGTGCAGAATGAGACGGTAAAAGTGAAGACCACTGATGCGATTTCCACGGATATTACCCAGCCTGATACGAGCGTTTTCAACACCAATGCGATTAACCCAACGGTCGAGGTGATTATTGGTGATCAAGCAACTTCATCGCAGAGTAAGCAGTAGGGGCTGAAGCGTATGGCGCTTCTTACGAGTGACATTCAGGAAAAGCTTATTAGCCTCCTTACCGAAGAGGGGCTCGTTGCTGGTGATGTTCTCCGTACGGCTGAGGATGACGCCGCAAAAACGAACAAGCCGCTTCTGGCGGTACTTACCGAGCAAGGGGTTGTCGATGAAGAGCTTCTTACTCATGCTATCGCACAGGTGTCCGGTGTGCCATATGTCAATCTTTGCAACAGTTTGATTGACCAAGATGTACTGGCGCTCCTCCCGGAAGATATTGCCGAACGCTTTATGGCGGTGCCGCTTGCGGAAGTTCAAAACCGCCTTGCGGTAGCAATGATCGATGCGAACAACGTCCAGGCGGTAGACTACCTGGCAAACCGTATCCAGCGGCCCATAAAGGTATTTATGGCATCGGAAGCGGGTGTCCGCCACGTACTCGACCAGTATCGTACCGACCTCTCAAGCGTTGACGAAGCGGCTGAAGTGTCACAAGAGGAAGCAGCAAGCGCGAGTGATGCGAATATTAAAACGATCGTTCAAGACTCACCGATTAGCCGAGCGCTGAGTACGATTTTGGAATATGCCGTAAAGTCTCGAGCGAGCGATGTGCATATCGAACCTCTCGAAAAAGCACTGAAAATTCGCTGTCGTGTGGATGGCGTGCTTCGTGAAATCATGCAGTTGCCAAAATCAATCGAGCCAGCACTTATCAGCCGTATAAAAATTTTGTCCAACCTAAAAATCGATGAACACCGTATTCCGCAAGATGGCCAGTTTACCGTAAAGGTGGCTGCAAAAGAAGTCGATCTTCGTATTGCGATCAGCCCGGTTGTTTGGGGTGAGCAAGTGGTAATCCGTTTGCTCGACAAGAGCGGTAATAGCTTCGATATTGAGCAAATGGGCTACGCAGGCCGCGCGCTTCGTGCAATCCGTAAAGGCATCAAGCGACCGAACGGCATGGTGCTTACGTCCGGGCCAACGGGTTCCGGTAAATCCACAAGCCTTTACGCGCTGATCAAGGAAATCAAAAATGACACGGTGAATATTGTTACGCTCGAAGACCCGGTTGAGTATAAGATGGACGGCGTAAATCAGATCCAGGTGAATGCCGAAGTGGGACTAACGTTTGCTAATGGACTTCGTTCGATTCTTCGCCAAGACCCCGATGTGGTGATGGTGGGTGAGATCCGTGACTCTGAGACGGCGGGACTTGCTGTGCAGGCGGCGCTTACGGGACACCTTGTTTTTAGCACGCTTCACACCAACTCGGCAGCAGGCGTGCTTCCGCGTTTGCTCGATATGAATGTCGAGCCATTCCTGATCGCTAGTACGGTCAATACGATTATCGGTCAGCGATTGGTGCGCCGTGTTTCCGCGAAGCGTGATAGTTACCAGTCATCGCCGATTGAAACACAGAACATTATGGCAACTGTAGGTCACTTGCTTCCGAAGACGAAAGCCGATGTGGCACGTGTTTCCGAAGATTTAGGCTATAAAGACTTGCCCCTAGCAGGCCAAAGCGCTTATACTTTAGTCAAGGGTAAAGATACCCCCGCA
>DATMSL010000655.1:0-10232 GCA_035565435.1 Dyadobacter sp.
CTATAAAAAAGCCCTGCTCCGACGACTCGAAGCAGGGCCTGGAAAAATGAATAGGCTATCAGGCCAGGTCGACAGTACGTCCGGTCTTCACCGATTCGTCGCATGCGAATGCGATCTGTAAGCTGGTCACGGCGTCCTGCAAGTGATCCGTCAGGTCGAGGTCTTCGTTGATCGCCCGGAGGAAATAGCGCTGCTCGCGGTTGCAAAGTTCCTGGTGATCCGGCTCGTCTTCGAGGTTGATCCACGTGTCTTCTTTCGCAAACTCATCAGAGCCGTTCAGGTCGGCATGGTGTACACGTATCGATTCGGTCTTCGTATGTGCTTCTACGGAAGAAGATTTGCCGGCGCCGCCTGCATCTTTGGCCACGATGGAAGCCGAACCTTTCGGTCCGATCACATCTTTCACAAAGAATGCCGTTTCGCTGATCATCGGGCCCCAGCCGGCTTCGTACCAGCCTACCGAACCATCTTCAAACCAGATTTGCAGCTGTCCGTAGTTGTAATTCCCTGCCGGAATATCTTCGGTAAGGCGAGCGCCGATCGCATTCACGCGGAGCGGTTTCGAGCGGGTCATCTGGCACATCACGTCGATATAGTGCACGCCGCAATCCACGATCGGGCTCAGGCTCTTCATCAGGTTGCGGTGAACACCCCACATGTAGCCGTGGCTTTGCTGGTTGAGGTTCATCCGCATGACCAGCGGCTTGCCGAGGCCCTGCGCTTCGGTCACGAAGCGTTCCCAGGATGGATGCACCCGGAGGATATAACCTACCACTACTTTCTTATTCGCTCTCTTAGCAGCCTCTACCACGCGCTTCGCACCTTCAACGGTGTCGGCAAGCGGTTTTTCGATAAACACGTGGGCGCCGGCTTCGAGCGCCTTGATCGCGAAATCCTCGTGGGTGTCAGGGTACGTGGAGATACAAACGGCATCCGGCTTCGTCTCTTTCAATGCTGTTTCGTAGTCATTGAAAAGGGCATAACCACCACCTAGTTTTTCATTAAGCACTTCCTTGCTTTTTCCGGTCGAAACGATCCCGCAGATCTCGAAACCATCCAGAAGCTGGTAGGCAAAGGCATGGGAAGCACCCATGTTCCCGCAACCGACTACCAGTACGCGGATGGGGCTTTCGTTTTGAAAAGATGACATAGATTAAAGATAAATGTTAAGATTATGGGTTAGCAGGAACAAGGGCATGCAACATTGCAGCCTGGTTTGAGTGTCAAAATTAGGCATTAAAATCCGTATTCGGCCAGTTTCGCTCCAAGTGAAAAAAAATCCCATTTCGGTGATAAAATTCGCTTTGAAAATCGAAATAAGTATACGATAATGCATGAATTTTGTTACTCCTCATCTACTTGTTCATGACTAACTTTTTACTTCCTATCAGACTGTCCGGTCTGTGCCGCAGGTACGTTTTGTCCATCCCATTCCTGTTGTTTTTCCTCACTTTTCAGGCATTCGCGCAAGATGATTTCAAACCCAAACTGGGGCTGATCGACCGTGCTTCGCTCGAAATGACGGCCTACCCCGGCGACAGCACTGCCGATGCCGTTTACTTGTACGACTACGGCAAGGTCACATTCTCCTACGACAATCTCAAAGGCTTGCTCATGACGACCAATATCTGGGTTCGGGTCAAGATACTGAAAGAGTCGGCGCTCGACAGGGCCTCGGTTGCCATTCCACACTATATGGGTTCCAGCTATAAGGAACAGGAATGGATTGAGGACTTGAAAGGCTACACCTACAACCTCGATAATAACCAGATCGTCCGCACAGAGCTGGAAAAGAAAGCCATCCGTCGCGAGAAGACTTCCGACACCCGGACTACTGTTAAGTTTAACCTTCCCAATGCTAAAAAAGGTTCGATCATAGAATACTCGTACTCGCTCGTTTCGCCGATGAACGTAAGGCATGAGCCGGATATGTGGGCTTTCCAGGGATCGATACCGCGCAAATGGAGTGAATACAACATTACAATACCGGGTTTCCTGGATTATAAAATGACAATGGGCGGTTACCTGACGCTCGATATCCACAAGCAGGAGCCGGAAAACGTGTCCGTCGGCCACTCTACCTATGACGGCCCCGGATTGTCCTACCGGTTTGTGATCAAAGATGTTCCTGCGTTTGTGAATGAGCCTTATATCACCACCTCATCGGACTACATATCCAAAATCAACTTCGAGCTGGCGAGCATCACGATACCCGGTGAGATGAAAAAGAACTTCTCGCAAAACTGGGACAACGTGGAACGGACGCTGGACGAAGCCGCCTGGTTCGGGGGAGAGCTGAGGAAAAGTAGTTTCCTGAAAGAAATACGGGATGAAATCGCCGCGAAAACGACCGATCCGACTGAACGTATGAATATGGCTTATAAGCACATTCAGAGCCATATGAAATGGGACGGCTACTCGGGCTTGTTTTCCGATACCGGTATCAGAAAGGCCTATGACAACCGAAAAGGCAATGCGTGCGACATCAACCTGATGCTTACCGTGCTGCTGCGCGAGCTGGACCTGGAATGTAACCCTTTTCTGCTGAGCACGCGCTCGCACGGGTACCTGCACCAGGAGATCCCGATGCTCGAAAGCTTCAATTATGTGGTGGCGCATGTTAAGGTAGGCGAGAAAATGTATTTCCTGGACGCGTCCGAATCCTATTCCAAGCCGGGTATGCTTCCGGAAAGAGCATTAAATGGTTTTGGAAGGCTGATCCCGAAAAAGGGAGCTGGTAAATTTCTGGAAATCATTCCGGCCGATTCGCAAAGCAAACTGGAAATGATCACGGCTACCATCTCGCCCGAAGAAGGGACCATGAAGGGTACTTACAGCATTTCTTACGGTGGTTACGAGGCGCTCGACTGGCGTTCCGAATATGCAGCCGGAGCCGATAATGTAGTGCTCGACGCATTGAAAAAAGAAGTGCCGGAATGGAAAATTCAGAATGTGAATATCAAAAACAAAACGGAGGATCTGAAAGGTACCGTTAATGTCAGCTGTGATTTTGAGGCGGAAGACGAAAACGCATCGCCTGGCGTGCTGTACTTTAACCCCATCATGGCCGGCCGATGGACTAAAAACCCGTTTAAATCCAAGGAGCGCATTTACCCGATCGATCTTGGTACGGGTATCTCAGCCTCATTCATCGGTAACTTCACACTGCCCGAGGGGTATGCTTTGGAAGAAATGCCCAAGGCGGAGATCGTGGTGCTGCCCGATAAGGGAGGTAAATTCTCCTACCAGGTACGGCAGGTAGGTAATATTATCCAGGTCAATACCATGATCCAGGTCAGCCGGACCCGTTTCCTGCCCGAAGAATATCCAGATTTGAAGGAGTTTTTCGAGCGCATTGTGCAGAAGCACGCGCAGCAATTGGTAATCAAGAAAAAGAACATTTAACATCCTCCTGTTTTCATGCAAAAATTAAAAATATCGGCCAGGCATGCGATAGCTATGTGCATGCTGTTTCCGCTAAATGTTTCCGGGCAGTCGGATTTCAGTGTGGACAAAATTAATCCTGCATTAATAAAGGATGCGAATGCCGTCGTGCGGGTGGATGAGCTGGTTTGGGAAATCAAATCGCAGGGTGAGGCCATTCAGAAGAACAGGATGGTGGTCACCATTTTGAATGAAGCCGGGGAGGAGAAACACGGAGCGCTGTTTGTGCGGTACGACAAGTTTACGAAGATCTCCGATATCAGCGGAATATTATACGATGCGGGCGGCAAGCAGGTGAAAAAGCTGCGTAATTCCGACATCGAGGATTACGGCTACGGCTCAGGTGGCGACGATATCAGCGATGCCCGTATGAAACACGCGAGCTTTGGGAAGAAGAGCTATACCTATCCCTACACGATCGAGTATGTGTACGAGACGCGCAAGCGCAACATGATGATGTACCCCTGGTGGACACCGTTGTCGGACGAGAAATCGGCGATAGAGCTTTCTACTTACAAAATCAAAGCGCCGGCAGGGTTTAAATTCAGGTTTAAAGAGTATAACAATGCTCCCGCGATGGTGAAATCGACAGACGTCGATGGCAGCGATCTGTATCAATGGACGCTTAAAGACTATGCGGTCAAAAAGTCGGACGACTTCTACCCGCTTCCGGAGGAAGACCGTGTGCCGCTCATGATAGTAGCGCCTTCGGAGTTTGAGGTGCAGGATTACAAAGGTAATTTCAATACCTGGGGAGATCTGGGAAAGTTCTACCATACGCTGAATGCCGGGAGGGATGTGCTGCCGGCAAGTACGCTTGCGGAGATCAAGAATGTGGTGAAAACAGCTAAATCGGATCGGGAAAAGGCCGAGTTGATATACAAATGGATGCAATCGCGCTCCCGCTATGTGAGCATTCAGCTTGGGATCGGCGGCTGGCAGACGATCGACGCCACTACGGTAGCGAATACGGGCTACGGCGATTGCAAAGCGCTGACCAATTTCACGCTTGCGGCATTGCGGGCGGTCGGTATCCAGGGTTACACCGCATTGATCGCCGCCGGAAAGGAGGAGCAGATCAAGCCCGATTTTCCGAGTAACCAGTTTAATCATGCCATTGCCTGCGCGTTGGTGGACAAGGACACATTATGGCTCGAATGCACGAGCCAGACTACAAAGCCCAATTTCATGGGTTCTTTCACAGGCGGGCGCTATGCATTGCTCGTGACGCCCGACGGCGGCAAGCTTGTGCGTACGCAAGACTATAAACCGGGGCAGAATGTGCGAAATAGCCGCGCGATGGTAAAACTCGGCGAGACCGGCGACGGAGTGGTGGACGTACAGGTGTTGTACACCGGCTTGCAGCACGAGAGCCGCGCGAGCGTAATCAACAGCGGATCCAAAGAGGAGCAGAAAAAGTGGCTTTTGAATCACATTAATCTGCCCAGCCTCGATTTGCAACGCTTTGAACTGACCCAGGGACAAGATCCATCCGTCACCGAAAAATTGACCCTCAACGTTCGTAACTGTGCTGCCAAAACGGGTACCCGGCTGTTCGTTAAGCCTAGCCTGCTGAGCCGGCCGTTCGAGCTGCCCTCGGTGAGCGAGCGCACAACCGATTTCTACCTGCCCGTTTCCGATTACAACTTTACCGATCTTGATACTATATCTTATGAAGTTCCGGCCAACTACAAATTGGAAACCCTATTACCTGCATTCCAGATTGCTTCCGCATTCGGCAGTTATGAATTGAAAACGACCTATGAGAACAACAAGCTCATTTGCGCGAGGAAAGTGGTAATGAACGGCGGACGCTACGGATCAAAGGATTTTGCAGCCTGGGTCGATTTCCTGAAAAAGATCAGAAAAGCCGACAGGGCACAGGTGGTGTTTGTCGAAAACAAGCTTTGAGGCGATTTTGGGGACTATGTTAAAATATGTAAGGAATTGATTAAAACATGTGAATATCCGCATGGAAGCATGGATTAATTTTGGACTAAAATTTTAACATAAGCAGGATATGAACAAAGAAGCATGGTCTGGCATTTTCCCAGCGTTGGTGACGCCATTCAAATCAGATGATACAATTGATTTTGAGCTGTTCGGCAAGAACCTCGAAGCGCAGGTCGAGGCAGGTATTACCGGGGTAATCGTAGGCGGTTCGCTCGGGGAAGCCAGTACGCTCACCCGCGCCGAGAAAATGGAACTGGTGAAATATGCTAAACAAGCACTTCCTGCCGGCCTGCCGGTGGTGCTGGGTATCGCCGAGCAATCGACAGCCGAAGCGGTGAGTATCGCGAAAGAAGCCGAAAGCATTGGAGCCGACGGTCTGATGATCCTGCCGCCGATGCGCTACAAGGCCGACGATGACGAAACTGTGACCTGGTTCAAGACTATCGCCGGAAGCGTTTCGCTTTCTATTATGATCTATAATAATCCTTACGACTATAAAATCGAGGTGACGCTTCCTATGTTCGAAGAACTTGCGAAAGTTCCGAATATCCACGCGATCAAAGAATCGACGCGCGACGTGAGCAATGTAACGCGCCTTTTCAACAAATTCGGTGACCGTTTCCGCGTATTCTGCGGAGTGGACACCCTGATTATGGAAGAGGTAATGCTCGGCGCCGACGGTGTGATCGGCGGCTTGGTGGATGCATTTCCCAAAGAAACCGTTGCGATTTTCAACTTGGTGAAAGCAGGTCAATACAAGGAGGCATTAGCGATTTACCGCTGGTACCTGCCATTGCTCGAACTGGATATTCATCCGAAACTCGTTCAAAACATCAAATTGGCCGCTGCTAAAATGGGCATCGGTTCAGAACATGTACGCGCACCGCGCTCGCCGCTTCACGGTGCAGAGCGCGAGAAAGTGCTCGCTATCATCGACCAGGCTATCGCTACACAGCCCGAATTGCCGGATTATTTGAATTTGACGGTTGACGTGGCGTAACACAAATCTTCCGGTGCGCTGCACCTACTACAAATCTTGCTGTGCGCTGCACCTTCCCAAAATCACAGGGCGCAGAGCGCCGCAATAATTGTAGAAAGTGTTTTTCCAATCAACCAGATGAGGTGCAGCGCACCGCGACATTTGTAGGTGCAGCGCACCGTAAGATTTGTAAATGATCCGAAGCCCGGAAGGGTTTCCTGTTATCCGGATGGCCTCTACCCAGGCAATAACTGTAATATTGACAAAAAATGCGCCGTATCATCGTTAGATTCGGTGTGTAGGATTGTTACCTTTTTGTCAAAACCATTCATTATGAAATTGTCCGATTTAGACCTTATTCTTGAAAAAGCCCAGGAGGCATTCGTTGCGATGAACGCCTATGCATTGCGCCGCCGGGTTGCATTGATGAACACCATTGCCGATGAGATCGAAGCGCTCGGCCCCGAGCTGATCCAGACGGCTATGGCGGAATCCAACCTCCCCGAAGCACGTTTGAACGGCGAAAAAGCGCGGACGGTATTCCAATGGAGAAGCTATGCCGATGCGGTCGAAAAAGGGTATTCGCTCGATGCGAGCATCGATACGGCGAACCCGCAGCGTGCGGTGCCCAAGCCTGATATCCGTAAAACAAATGTAGGATTAGGCCCGGTGGCCGTATTTGGCGCCAGTAACTTCCCATTCGCATTTTCGACGGCTGGCGGAGATACGGCGAGTGCTATTGCAGCAGGCTGCCCGGTGGTAGTGAAAGCACATCCCGGGCATCCGAAAACTTCACAAATCATGGCGGATGCCATTAGCCGTGGAGTAGCCAAAAGCGGTTTTCCGGAAGGCACATTTGCGCACATTTTTACGGATACCATCGAAGAGGCGCAGGCATTGGTTGCCCATCCGGTGATCAAGGCGGTTGGTTTCACAGGGTCCAACCGCGGTGGTCTGGCATTGGTAGAGGTGGCCAACAAGCGTAAAGAGCCTATTCCGGTGTTTGCGGAAATGGGAAGCATTAACCCTGTGTTCCTGCTGCCCGGCAAACTGGGTACTGCCGGCGCCGAATTGGCGAAGCAATATGCGGGCTCGCTGACATTGGGTGTAGGGCAGTTTTGTACTAACCCCGGGCTGCTGATCACAGAAGATAGCTCTGCTGCCGACAGCTTCATCGAAGCATTGAACCAGGAGATCGTGAATATCCTTCCTGCACCGATGCTGAATGCCGGCATCGCGATCGCTTACCGTGGAAACCGCGAGAAAGTGATCGGCCAATCGGGCGTGGAGCTGGTGGCGGTAGCTGCCACGGAGGCTGGCGAAGGTCAGGGTGCAGCGGCGGTAGCAACTGTTTCCGGCGTCGATTTCCTGATCAATGATGAACTGCAAACCGAGGTTTTCGGCCCGTTTGCATTGATCGTGAAATGCCGGAATGCGGATGAAATGTTGGCAGTAACCGAAAAATTGCACGGCCAGCTGACGGCGACATTGCTGGCGACAAGCGACGACCTGGCCTATCATCGCGAGTTGGTGGCAGCCATTCAGAACAAATGCGGACGGATTATCTTCAACAACTTCCCAACGGGGGTTGAAGTTTGCAAATCAATGCACCATGGCGGACCATTCCCGTCGTCAAGCAATGCCCAGTTTACATCGGTAGGCCCCGACGCGATCAAGCGGTTTACCCGCCCGTTAAGCTTCCAGAACTGGCCCGACGAATTTTTACCCGACGAATTAAAAAATGCCAACCCGCTGGGAATCTGGCGGACGGTGGATAATGAGATAACGAAGGAAAGGCTGTAAGCTTTGGGCTATAAGCTGTAAGCTATGAACACAGTTAGCATAGAAAAAATAATAAGCTTATGGCTTAAAGCTTATAGCCTGAAGCTCCAACTATACCCGGCCTAAAGCATACAGCTTAAAGCCTAAAGTCACATTATGCGTAAAACTTTTTTCTGTATCGACGCCCATACCTGCGGTAATCCTGTACGCGTAGTCGCAGGTGGCGGGCCGCTCCTTGAGGGCAACAGCATGATGGAGCGCAGGCTCCATTTTTTGAGGGAATTCGACTGGATCCGCAAGGGCCTGATGTTCGAGCCCCGCGGCCACGACATGATGAGCGGCAGCATTCTTTACCCGCCCATCGATCCGGCGAATGATATTGGCGTATTGTATATTGAAACCAGCGGCTGCCTGCCCATGTGCGGCCACGGGACGATTGGTACGGTCACTATCGCTATCGAAGAGGGACTGGTAACACCCAAAGTGCCGGGTAAACTGCGTCTCGAAACACCCGCCGGCCTGGTACTGGTAGAATATGTGCAGGAAGGCAGGAAAGTGAAGTCGGTCAAACTGATCAATATCAAATCATTCCTCGCAGCGGAAAAACTGACCGTTGAATGCCCTGACCTGGGAACATTGACTGTCGATGTTTCCTACGGAGGAAACTTTTACGCCATCGTGGATCCGCAGGAGAATTTCAAGGGCATTGAAAACCACACTGCCGATCAACTGATTAGTTGGAGCCGCGTGTGCCGCCAGCGGATGAACGAGCAATATACATTCGTTCACCCCGAAAACGAGCACATCAAAGGCCTGAGTCATTTCCTTTGGACGGGTGCGCCGCTAGACCCGACTTCCACCGCACGTAATGCAGTGTTCTACGGCGACAAGGCCATCGACCGCTCTCCATGCGGTACAGGCACGTCCGCACGTATGGCGCAGTGGCACGCGAAGGGTAAGCTTAAAAAAGGCGACCGTTTTGTGCATGAAAGCATTATCGGCTCCAAATTCATTGGTACCGTGGAGGAAGAAACCACTATCGGCGACAAACCCGCCATGATTCCCGGTATCGAAGGTTGGGCTGTAATTACCGGCCACAATACCATCTTCATCGACGACGAGGAGGATCCTTATGCGTTTGGGTTTCAAGTTTTGTAAGGGCTGTAAGCTTTAAGCTATAGGCCTTAAGCTGTGAGCCTTAGCTTGGAGCCCTAAGGCTGATAAAAGTTGATGGTAAAAGTCAATTACAGCTTAAAGCTTATTGCTCAAAGCAGATTACTAATAATTAAATAAACGAAAATAAAACAGCTGTAACCCTTAGCCTAAGGCTTATGGCTTACAGCTTATAGCTTCCAATGAACGTTCAAAAAGGCAGCTCCGTCATCATCGGCGGCGGAATTTCGGGTCTGGCTTCGGCCTATTATTTGCTTAAAAGCGGATGGAAAGTGACGTTGCTCGACAAGGGCGATTTGTTCGATAACTGTTCCATCGGTAATGCGGGTATGATCGTGCCGAGCCATTTCATCCCGCTCGCTGCTCCGGGCATGGTTTCGAAGAGTATCAAATGGATGTTCAACAGCCGCAGCCCTTTTTATGTAAAGCCATCCCTCGATTTTTCGCTCATTTCATGGGGTTTGAAATTCATGAAAGCTGCTACCGAGGCAAACGTCGAGCGTGCGGCACCGCATTTGCGGGATTATCATTTGTTGAGTAAAAAACTTTATGAAGACCTCGTTCGCGACGAAAACCTGGACTTTGGACTGGAAGAAAAGGGTATATTAATGCTCTATAAATCCGATAAGACCGGCGAAGAGGAAATCCATGTGGGCAAGCAAGGCCAGCAACTCGGTCTCGAGATCGATATGCTCAACCGCGAGCAGGTACAAGCATTGGAACCGGGCATTAAACTCGATGTGGCGGGTGCCGTGCATTACCGCTGCGACGCGCATTTGTACCCGACCGCTTTGGTGAATGGCTTGATCAAAAGCATTACTACGCTCGGCGCTGAAATTGTCAAAAACACGGAGGTAACCGGTTTTGATATTCAAAATGGGGAAATCAAAAGAGTTAAAAC
>DATMSL010000656.1:0-1881 GCA_035565435.1 Dyadobacter sp.
AGCCTGGGTGGGAAGATCAATATTACTTCAGAACCGGGCATCGGGACCAATTTTGAGATTAACCTGCCTCAGAATATCTATTGATCCAGGTTTGCAGTTCTGCGGCGCCGGTATTTGCATTCCAGCTGATCCATCACCAATTTTGTCTTCTTGTTTTACCTGGAAATTGAAATTTTGAAACTTTATAAAGGACTTGTTGCCGCTACTGTTGAAGCTTTGCAGGATATTTTTGTCAAAAATCGCCAAGCCGACCGCGTCGTTGAGCAATTGCTGAAATCCAACAAAAAATGGGGGGCCCGCGACCGCGCTTTCATTGCGGAAAACGTGTATGAAATCGTACGCTGGTGGCGACTGGTGAAATACGCTGCCCAGGTGGAGAAAGCCGCAGAAAATGAGGATTTCTGGCGCTTGGCAGGTGCATGGCAGGTGGTCAAACCTTTGCAGCTTGGTGGGAACGATGCATTGGCGAGCCTGCCCGAATGGTCCGAATTCGAGGGTTTAAACCCGCAATCGGTTATAGAACGATATCAGGAAGGGACGAAAATCCGCAAGATCGCACAATCGATACCCGACTGGATCGACCAGATCGGTGAATCGGAAATCGGAGAGCAATGGCCCGCTGAGCTGTCGGCACTTAACAAGACTGCCCCGCTAGTTTTGCGTGTCAACTCGCTGAAAACGGATATTGCTACGGTGCGTGAGTTGCTGGGGTTCGATATGACCGAATCTGTCGCTGGCGTTCCCGAGGCATTAGTACTTAAAAAGCGGATGAATGTATCCGGGTTGGATAGCTTTAAAAACGGCCTTTTTGAGGTTCAGGACGCGGGATCGCAGCTTATCGCACCCTACCTGGACGTACGTCCGGGCATGTCGGTCATCGACGCCTGTGCGGGCGCGGGCGGGAAGAGCCTGCACCTGGCCGCATTGCTCGGTAATACGGGCTCGATCCTTTCCATGGACATCGAGCACCATAAATTGCAGGAACTGGAACGCAGGGCCGCACGAAATGGCGTCACGAACCTGACAACGATGCTCATTAGTTCCGAGAAAGTCATTGCCAACCTGTCGGGAACCACTGATCGCCTGCTGCTTGATGTACCTTGCTCAGGACTAGGCGTTTTAAGAAGAAACCCCGACAGCAAATGGAAGCTCAAACCAGAGTTCCTGGACAAGATCCGCAAAGTGCAGGCGGATATACTTGAAAACTACTCCAAAATGGTCAAAAAGGGCGGAAAAATGGTGTATGCGACATGCAGTATCCTGCCGTCGGAATCGGAAGAACAGGTAAGGGCATTCACCAAGCGCCACCAAGCCGATTGGCGGTTTGTTTCGGAACACCGCACTTCGCCTGCACGTGACGGTTTCGACGGTTTCTACATGGCGTTGCTCGAACGGAAATAGCCTTACACCGCCGGTTGAACGGCAAAATACCAGACCCAGGCGATCAGAAAGGCCTGCATCGGAATGCGGAACCATAAATAAGCGGGCCCTTTACCATCGTAGGTGCCCTTCTGGTAGTCGAGGTGTCGGTTGGCTGCGTAAATGTTAGCGGGAAGCAACGCAATAAAAAAGCAGATCAGGAAGATACCCGCTGCATAACGCGTAGCGGGAAAGAGCAGTAAGATACCTGCTGCGATTTCCATCAGCCCCGTTATTAAAACCATTGCTTTTTTGAAGGGGACAAACGGCGGGATCATCTTGCGCATGCCCTCGGGAAATTTAAAATGTCCCAGTGCAGTGAATTGCAGCATTGCGCACATGGCGACATTTCCGCTTAAAATGTAAGCCAGCTCGCCGGAATATGCCCAGGTAATGCCAAGGCTTGCCAAAAAACTGAGGATTAGAATGATCAATACAGCCATAGTTGATGAAATGCTTTTC
>DATMSL010000657.1:0-12076 GCA_035565435.1 Dyadobacter sp.
TGCCGGCAAGCAAGTGATCCTTAAACCATTGTATTAACAAAAGTCAAATCAAATTTATGAAAAAATTTGACCAGAAAGGGTATTGCCCTTTGGGAAAATTGCACCCATCAAAACTGCTGAGAATCATGAAACTGACAGTTATGCTGTTATGGATCGGGATGATGAGCGTGCATGCAACGGGGTATTCTCAGAAAAGCAGGATGGACGTTAAAATCCGGAACGGGAATCTGGGCACGCTGTTCAGGCAAATTCAGGAACAAACCAGTTACCGCATATTTTACAGGGATGATCTTTTTTCTGGAAGGGAGGAAATCAATATTAATCTGAACCTGAAAAATGAAACCGTGCCGGCTATCCTGAATGCCGCGCTCAAAGGAACAGACCTAACGTATAAGGTAATAGGTAAGCAAATCGCGATCTACAAAAAGGAGGAGCACGACGGGGCCGGCCCCGTACGGAACATTAATGTGCCGGCAATGCCCGAGACGGTTATCCGGGAAATTACCGGAACCATTGCCGACGCGAAGGGGAATCCGCTGCCGGGTGCGACGGTGATCGTGAAAGGAACCGATAAGGGAACGTCGGCTGATGCGAGCGGGAAGTTTACGGTGGAAGCCGAGGCGGGTGATGTGCTGGTGGTTTCTTTTATTGGGTATCTCAAAAAAGAACAGACAGTTGGCTCGCAAACAACGCTGAGCATTCAGCTGGAAGAGGATTTGAACGGATTGGAAGAGATCGTGATCGTGGGGTACGGCTCGCAGCGTAAAGCGACCATTACCGGTTCGATCGCGACCATTACCACGGAGGATTTGAAGCAAAGCCCCACGGCCAGCATCACCAATGCACTGGCGGGAAGGCTGCCCGGATTGTTCGCGAACCAGTTCAGCGGTGGTGAACCGGGCGTAGACCGCAGCGATATTTTTATCCGCGGTACGGCTACTTATGGAAACAAGGCGCCGATCGTAATCATCGACGGCCTCGAACGGAGCATGGATTACCTGGCACCTTCGGAGATCGAGACATTTACAATCCTGAAAGATGCTTCGGCCACAGCTCCTTATGGTGTACGTGGTGCCAACGGCGTAATCCTGATCACGACCCGGCGCGGAAAGGTGCAGGATAAGGCGACTGTGAACTTCAAAGCATCGGTGGGTATCAATAAACCGGTGAAATTCCCGACCTACCTCGGTTCAGCGGATTATGCCATGCTTTACAATGAAGCCAGAAGAAATGATAACCCCGATGCCGACCCGGCGACGCTGAACCTGTTCTCGGACCAGGCCATTGCCGATTTCCGTAAAGCAAAAGGGGATAACTCTGACGGCCTGGGCTACAATTGGAATTATTTCGATTATGCATTCAAGCCCGGTGTGCAGCATGATTACAGTTTATCTATTAGCGGTGGATCGTTGAGGGCCAGGTATTTCGTCCTGGCCAACTACTTCCAGCAGGATGGTAACTATCGCCACACCGATCTGACAGCCAACAATACCCAGGCGGTTTTCAAGCGTTACAACTTCCGTTCGAACATTGACATCGACATTACGGACAATTTTTACGCCAAACTTGACCTCGGTGCCCGCATTACCGACCGCAATGCGCCGGGAACGACAGCCGCTCGCATTGTCGAACTGGCTAATACGCAACCCTCGTACCTGCCGATCATCGTGGAACAGAACGACGATCCTGCGAACAAGGTTTTCCAGGCCAATAACCCGCTCGGAATGCTGTACGGGGACCAGATTTATCGCTTCAACATCCTCGGAGAGCTGAGTCGGACGGGTTTTTTGAATGAGAAGAATACCTATCTCAATGGATCATTCTCATTGGGTCACAAACTGAATTTCATTGCCAAAGGTCTGGCTATCGAAGGCATGTTCTCTTACGATGCCAACGACGGCGGCTGGATCGACCGTAAGGTGGGGACTTATTCGGAAGGTTACCGGGAGTACCCGGGCTATGCCACATTCGTACCTACGGCGGGAAGCGATATTTACCGCACACCGGGACATTACACGGGCGCGTACAAATCGGGGAACAAGTACAATATCGACCAGACGATCGGGAACGGGTATAACAACAATAATAATGAAAGCCGCGCCTATTTCCAGGCCAAGCTCGACTACATGCGGAATTTTGGATTGCATGATGTGACGGGAATGGTGCTTTTCAACCGGTCGAAGCGGGTTATCAACAACCAGGTGCCGTTCAGCTATCAGGGCGTCACGGCTCGCGCTACCTACGGGTACGATGACCGTTATTTGCTGGAAGTGAATGCGGCCTATAATGGTTCTGAAAACTTCGCCAAGGGTAAGCGTTATGGCTTCTTCCCGTCGGTAGCGGCCGGCTGGGTGCTCACGAAAGAGCGTTTCATGACCAATACCCAGAGCTGGCTCAATAACCTGAAAATCCGCGGTTCGTTCGGTCTGGTGGGAAGCGACAAGATCCCCGACGACAAGCGCTTCATTTACTTGCAATATTTCGGCCGGCGGGATGGCGACTACAACTTTGGTACCGACAATTTCGGCTCCGGTGCCGGCGGCTTTCTCTCAGAAGGTGATCTCGCCAATCCGAACCTGACCTGGGAAAAGGCCCGCAAGACCAACATCGGGATCGACGCGACCTTTCTGAAACGCCTCACATTGACCCTCGATCTCTTCCGGGAGCACCGCTACGACATTATCACCAACATGGGTGGAGGTAACAAGCTGGGCTTCCCTGACATCGTCGGCAAAGACGCGCCATTCCTGAACTCGGGTATTGTGAACAACAAAGGTTTCGATTTCGAGATCGGCTGGACCGGCAGCATTGGCAAGGACTTTACCTATTTCGTTCGTCCGAATATGACTTTTGCCCGTAACAAAATCATTTTCATGAACGAGATTCCTTATGCATCGGCAGGGAGGGCTAACACCGGCAAACGCATCGACGAGCATTTTGACTACCTCTTCGATCGCTTCGTGGCGAATCAGGAA
This sequence comes from Dyadobacter sp., assembly GCA_035565435.1. Classification (GTDB taxonomy): domain Bacteria; phylum Bacteroidota; class Bacteroidia; order Cytophagales; family Spirosomataceae; genus Dyadobacter. The sequence goes on from DATMSL010000657.1 coordinate 2,976, forward strand.
GAGGCCAATCAGCTGAATGCGATGAACAACGGCAGCGGATTTCAGTCGTTCGGAACGCTGCGGCCAGGGGATGTGGTGTACAAGGATCTGAACAACGATGGCAAGATCGACGATCTGGGCGACCGTACCGCGGTGGGCAATCCGCGTAACCCGGAGCTGATGTTCGGTTTGCCGGTAGGAGGTCGTTTCAAAAACTTCGACTTCAGTGCCTTGTTCCAGGGCGCGTCTCGCGCGTCGGTGCAGCTGTCCGGTGCGGCAGTTTACGATTTCCCGCTTTTTGCCCAGGATAAATATGGCAAAGTGAAACCCATGCACCTCAAACGCTGGACGCCGGAAACTGCGGCGACTGCAACTTACCCCGCATTGCATTTCGGCGATCATAGTAACAATAAGAACAATAACAGCAGCCTGTTTTTGTACAACTCGAAATACATTCGCCTGAAAACGGTGGAGGTGGGTTACAATCTGCCTAAAACGGCGATTAAAAAGATTGGTATCGACAATTTCCGCATTTACGTGCAAGGTATGAATCTCCTTACCTGGGACGGACTCAAAGATGTGGATATGGACCCCGAGACCCGCGAGGGATCGGGCGACTGGTACCCTATCCAGAAGGTGGTGAATTTTGGCGTCGACATTTCATTCTGATTTAACCTGACTTTTATGAATACCACAAAAATATTGACGAGCATAGCATTCGGTCTTGTAGTGTTGTCGGGGTGCCAGCAGGATTTCCTCGACCGCAAACCCGACGATCAGGTAGATGCCGAGCAGGTTTTTACCCGATATAATAAAATGAACCAGCTGGTAACCGACCTGTACGATAATGCGAAAGGTTCCAACAGCCCGCTGGTGTTTTTCTCGCACTTTTCATCGGCACCTGTTACCGATGAGGCTGAGGGCTCGACGGCGGAGGGAAGCCTTACCAACAAATTCAACACCGGCGACTGGAACCCCAACGCCATGCCCGACCGCAGCAGCCGCGGGCAATACTGGTGGGATTTGTATGCGCGCATTCGTAAGGCCAATGTGATTCTGGAAGGTATAAGAAAATACAACACGCCCGATAATCCGCTGCAAGCTGGTGATCTCGATAAACGCATCGGTGAAACCTACTTCATGCGCGCGTACTTCCATTATCTGGCCGCGCGTATGTACGGGGAGGTGGTGTATGTTACGCACACCATCCAGCCTAGCGATCCGATGGATTTCAAGCAGGAATCTTTTCATGCTATTGCGGAGAAGATCATACAGGATTGTGACTCCGCATTTGCGCGGGTTCCAGGCAGCTGGGGCGGGGCGGATTTTGGCCGGGTCGACAAGGGAGCGTGTCTGGGACTGAAAGCAATGATTTCCTGGATGGCTGCTACGCCGATGTGGAATGGCGGGACATTTCCCAATGATACGCGCCAGTTTGCTTCGGAATACACCTATAATGTGGATCGCTGGGTGAAAGCCAAGGAGGCGGCCAAGGCAGTAATTGATTTCAAAGTGGATGGCCGCCAGCGTTACAGCCTCTACCAGGGTCACGATGCATCCGATTTCCGTGACGACGCCGGGAATAACAACAATAATTCCAAAGTACCCGCACGGCTCTGGGATTTGTACCACGACATGCAGGCATTCCAGAACGAGGCCGTTTTCTTCGTCACCCGCGATAAGGACAACAACTGGCAGGGTGACATTTACCCGCCAAGCTGGGGAGGAAGCTCCCGCCAGATGCCGGTTCAGGAGCAGGTGGATGAATATGAATACATTGCGCCAAACGGATTTGGTTACCCGGTATATGGCTCTCGCGCCAAAACCGATGGTTACGACGACGGCAACCCTTACGAAAGTGTGAAAAGAGACCCGCGTTTCTACCGGGACATCGTGTATCACGGTTCGACATTCAAAGGAAAGATAATCAATACCGCCACCGGCGCGGACAAAATCGGCGCTTCCAACTCTTCTACAACGGGTTATTTCCTGCGCAAAATCCTGCGCGAATCGTGGAACCGCGACAAGAGCTTCGCGATCAGCGGCCCGCCGGTGTGGCGCTTACCAGAGTTCATTTATATTTATGCCGAAGCGGTGAATGAATCGGCCGGGCCGAATGCGGAGATTTACCAAATGCTGAACGATGTGAGAAAGCGCTCATTCATGGCGCCGATCCCCACCGAAGCACAGATCAGCAAGGCGTTGATGGACGAATATATCAAACGCGAAAGAAGGGTAGAGCTGTTTTATGAAAACAACAGGATCTGGTCATCGAGGCTGTACCTGGAAGCCAGCTCGGCCAAAGAACTCGCGCGCGAGCAGGCATGGCAAAGCGCAGGCGCTACCAACGAGCAGCGGTCGCAAGCCTACTGGCCTTATCCAAAAACACAGCGGATGATCAATGGTATGAAACCCGTCGAGGATCCGAATGGTAAGATTGAAGTGGATGGTAAAAAATACCGCATGCAGCGCTATTTCGTAGAAAGCCGCGTATTTGTAACGCCAAGGCATTATCTCTTCCCGATTATGCAGGACGAGTTGCAGCGTACCCCGACTTTGAAGCAGAATCCGGGGTGGTAACCACGACGACGGCTAACAACAACTGACCACAAATGACAACACCTGACTACGAATGACGACGAAGTCATTAACAGTCAGGTGTTGTCATTTATTGTCAGGTTTGGCCGGGTGTTGTTTGGCTATTCCTTGATGCCTTTAATATAAGCAATCGTCACCGGGATCTGCTTCAAGTATGACGGACTCTCATCCTCGATAAAGTAATGCTTGATTCCCACCTTTTTAGCAGCTTTCAAAGTCGCCGGGATGTCGATTTGGCCGGTTCCCAGCGCTACGTCATTGGTAGTAGGCGTGCCGCCTGAGAGATCTCCTTTTACCCCTTTTTTCAGGTCTTTGAGGTGCATGAGCTTCCATCTTGTCGGGTATTTCAACAGCAGTTTCGCCGGGTTTTGTCCAGGGAATGCAGTCCAGAGGACGTCCATTTCAAAGTTGACGTACTCCGGATTCGTGTTTTTGACAATGTAATCAAACAACGTACCATCTTCGTAAGGCACGAACTCGTAGCCGTGGTTATGGTAAGTGAGCGAAATGCCTGCTTCTTTGAGCTCCTTTCCGGCTTTGTTGAAATCAGCTACTGCTTTTTTCGCCGTTTCGAGGTTGAAGTTGCCTTTTTCGTGAGGAATCCAGGCGACCATCACATATTTGGCGCCGAGGATTTTGGCGTCTTTAATGGTTTGCGCGGTGCTTTCGCTGAGCTTTTTGTAGTCGGCACCAATGGAACGCATGGCGATACCGCGTTTGTCGAGCTGCTTGCGGAGTTCTTCGGTGGTCATGCCGGCAATGGGGCCGCCTTCCATTTCAGTAACGCCGAGGGATTTGATGGTATCCAGCGTCGCTTCGATGCCTTTGCCCCAGCTGCCGCGGAAAGTATATGCCTGTAAGCCGATCGGCGCGGTGTACACCGGCTTGCCCTGTGCAAAAAGGTCGCTTCCGCCCAGCAATGCAGCCGCCAGACAGCCCAGACCGATTAGTTTTTTCATCGTCATCTCGTTGATTGTTTTAGATAGGTATTGCCAAAAGGTGATTCTGTGATTGATATACTAAAACCCGTCGGCCTTGATCTGTTTTTCACTCACCTCGCCGTACTTTTTGACCTGATCTTTGATCTCCGACGCCTTGCCCACCAGCACGAATTGCAGCTTGTCTTTCGGGAAATAGGTCGCAATAATGTCTTTCGCCTTCGCGACAGTCAATCCGTCCACCTTTGCCTGGAATGTATTGATAAAACTTTCATCAAAATTATAGGTGTACATATCCGTAAGCAGCCTTGCTAATGCACCGGCCGACTCATAATCCGGCGGGAAATCGCCTTTCACGTACGCCTTCGCCGATGCGAGGATTTCCTCATTAATACCGGTCTTATGCAAGCTATCCAGCACGCTCAGCGCCATGTCGATCGCCGGAATGGTCGTGGAGTTTTTAGTAAATGTGCTGATACCGAAAGTACCTGCGTACTTGTAGCGGGTAAAACGGCTGCCTGCGCCGTAGGTGAGACCCGAATTGACACGCAGCGCGTCATTCAGCCATGAGGTAAATCTGCCGCCGAGAATGGTGTTGATCACGACCACGGGTACATAATCCGGTGAATTGTAATCGATTCCCTTGCCGCCGATCATAAATGTAGTTTCGCGGGCGTCGTCTTTGTTCACAAGCAGCACGCGGGCTTTGTCAAATTCCAGGTTGGGCGCTACGCGTTTTACCATTCTGGCAGGCGCGGTTTTCCATTCGCCGAACAATGCCGTCACTTTTTTCTTCATATCCGCCGCCTTGAAATCACCGACGATCGAAATAGCTCCCTTTCCCGTGGTGTAGTTGCTTTGGTAAAATGCCTTCACCGCCGCCACATCGATTTTCTCGACAGTCGATTTGCTGCCGGTCGTCGGCGTGGCATAAGGGAATTGGCCGAACAGGAATGCATTGTAATAGTTGCCGATCACTGAGCGCGGGCTTTCTTTTGCCTGGGCTAGTTCGAGCAGCGTCCGCTGTTTGTGTTTGTCAAATTCGGTAGCATCGAAAACCGGACGGATGAGCACTTGCTGAATCAGTTCAAAAAGTTTGTCCTGGTCTTTTACAGCAAAGGAAGCTGCCAGGCCAGCATTGTCTTTCGATGCGTAGGTAGAAAGGCTTGCGCCGACGTAATCGGTCATTTCTTCAATCTGCGCTTTGGTGTATTTCTGGGTCCCGAACAGCAATGCATCGGCCGTCAGACTGGCGAGTCCATAGCTTTGGCCATCGTTGATCGCGCCTGCATCGAATACGGCGGAAACGTTGATCAGCGGTACCTCATGCTGCTCCATCAGGTACACCGTCAGCCCGTTTTTAAGTTTGAATGTCTCGTAAGGAGGTACTTTGAAATTATTCTGCGCCTCAGCCGCGAATGCGCACAGGGCAAGTACCAGAATCAGGATATTTTTCATTCCAATATGAATTTGAATGGCTGTTATTTCGATTTTTCAGGAAGCAGGTAGCCTACGGTGCGGTTACGCTCCGTGAAATACTGTGCTGCTACTCGTTTGATATCCTCCACATTGACCTTCTTATAGTTCTCAGGCGCTTCGAACATCTTTTTATAATCACCAAAAAACACCTCGTAAGTCCCGAGACTGTTGGCTTTTCCATTAATGGTTTCGAGCGTGTGATAGAACTCCATGAGCTTCTGGTTCTTCACTTTCTGCAATTCCGCATCGGTTACGCCATTCTGGATAATCATGTCGATTTGTTTTTCAATGGCTTTTTCAAGGTCTGCCGCTGAAACATTGTCGCCGGCTACTGCAAAAACGGCAAACAAGGTCGGATCGAACCCATTATCGAGCCCTGTCGAAACGCTGGAAGCGATGGTGGTGTCCATGACCAGCGATTTGACCAACCGCGAAGAGTTACCCGAGCTGAGCAGGCTGCTGAAAAGGTCCAGTGCATAATAGTCGACATGGGCAGTTTCGGGAACATGGTAGGCGAGGAGCAAATTCGGCGTGGTAATATCCTTGTAGGTAGTCACACGGCGCTCGCCATTCTGAGGCGGCTCCACGGTACGGATCTTTGGAGGTAGACCGCGGGCGGGAAGTGGCGCCATGTACTGGTCGGCCAGTTTTTTTACCTCATCGAACTTAATATCTCCCACTACCACGACGGTCGCATTGTTGGGCGAGTAGTAAGTCTTGAAATAGTTTTCCAGGTCGGATTGCGTCCAGCTTTTAATGTCGGATTCAAAGCCGATCACCGGGAACATATAAGGGTGTTCCTGGAATGCTACTGACTGAACTTGCTCGCCAATGAGGCGATAGTTGCTGTTTTCCAGCCCGGTACTGCGCTCGGAAAGCACTACACCACGCTCGCTTTCCACCATTTTGGGGTCAATAGTAAGGTGGCCAATGCGGTCGGATTCGAGCTTGAAGATCGTTTCCAGGGCGTCTTTTTGGAACCAGTCGGTGTAGACGGTCACGTTTTCGGTCGTGTAGGCATTGTTGGAACCGCCATTGGCTTCCATCACGCGATCGAACTGCTTCGGGCCATAGTTTTTGGAACCATTGAACATCATGTGTTCGAAGAAGTGGGAGAGGCCGGTAATGCCGTGCACCTCATTTCGCGAGCCGACCTTCCAGAAAAGGTACATGTTCGCGGTAGGGATCGAATGGTCTTCCAGGACGAGGAATTTCATGCCGTTGGCGAGCGTGAAACTTTTCACATCCTCCGGCCTGGTTTGCGCATGCGCGACGCCGAGGCCCGTGATTGCGGCCGCGACGAATAAGAGTTTTCTTAGCTTCATGAAGCGAGGATTGTTAATGAATGTGTAATGATAGTGAAAAATGCCCTTCGGGTCGAGATTTGATGGGACGATAAACCCAAACGGGTTAGCAGACGGGATTATTTCTGGTTTCCAACCGCTATTTTTGGCGCATTATTAACCTTAATCTTCGTACCACCGATGAAAAAGTACTTCTTTCCTCTGTTCATGCTCCTGTCCGTCAACGTACTAGCCGGTACGTTACCCGACCAGCCTGCCAAAAAGCAGCGTTTCAAAGTAATGACCTATAATGTCCACCACTGCAACCCGCCCTCGGCCGGGGATAAGATCGACGTGGAGGCAATTGCAAAGGTGATCAATGCAGAAAAGCCTGATTTCGTGGCATTGCAGGAAGTGGATGTGAATACCGAACGCTCCGGCAAAGGCAAAAACCAGGCGCAGCAACTGGCCGCGCTGACCGGCATGAAGTTCTATTTTTCCAAAGCGATCGACCACCAGGGCGGCGATTACGGCGTGGCCGTGCTGACCAAATTTCCGATCGTCGATTCGGCGAAGTTTGCATTGCCGATCCGCCCGGAATTGAAAGAAGAGGACCGCACGGTCGCCGCAGTAACCGTGAAGCTGCCGGATAGCCGCAAGCTGATTTTCGCCAGTACGCATTTGGGCTTGAAAGAGCCAAACCGCCTGCTGCAAGCCGAAACCATTATGAAGCATTTCGGAGAAACGGAGTTGCCGATGATCCTCGGTGGTGATTTCAATGCGACACCAGAAAGCCCGGTAATCGCTTATTTTGATAAATACTTCACGCGCTCCTGCACGGACTGCAAGCCGACGATTCCGGTAGAAGTGCCGAAAAAGACGATTGATTTCATCATGCACAAGCAAGGTAGCAAACTGAAAAGCGCCAACACGAAGGTGATTGACGAGAAATATGCTTCGGATCACTTGCCTGTGACGGCCGAGTTTACATTAGACTAATGTCCTCCTTGATCCAATTTACCCGAACGATCCGGCTCTGCACGCCATGCTCAGCAAAGAAATGCTGCCAATGCAGCTGCCGCGACGATAGGTGGTCGGTTGGAGATTTGATTTCGATGAATGCATAATCGTCGTCGTTCCAAACGAGCAGATCGGGGAAGCCGCGGGTGTTTTCGCGGAGGTTCAGCGCCATTTCGAGCATGATTTTGTGGATCTTTTCGGGGCTCAGAAGGGAAGTTAGTGTCAGTACTTTTTCCAACGCGCCGTCATACCACGGCACGAGCACGTTGGTAATGCCGTATTTGTCTGTAAATGTCTGGCTTACGAGCTCGTCGATAATTTCCCGCGAATGCGCGGCGGCGAGCCGTTCTTTCAATTGCTCCGACCGTTTGAAATAGAAGTCGGGCAGGAAGAAGTCGGAAGGAATCCGTTGCAGCGGATTATGGATCGTCTGGACATTGGTATCATAAATAATATCCCAAAACAGTAGCCCGAACAATGCACGCCACGGCTCGTTTTCACTGAAAAATGCATTGTAACCCTGCTCCTGATAGTAAGTGATCGCCCCGAATTCCACGCGGAAACGGTAGGAGATCGGTACTTCGATCGCTTCGGCAGCCTTTAAAGCCTGGGTCGTCCTTTTGACGGTTCGGGCTTTTTTATTTTTGATCTTTTCGTAAAAATCAAGGCTGAAAAAGCGCTCGTCGGCATTCTGTGGGCTTTCGGAAATTTCCTCGCACAATGCCAGCGCCTCGTCGATTTCGCCCAGGTTATAAAGCAATCGCACGCGTCGCTCGCGTGCAGGGGCGTCGTTGGTGAGCTGGTATATGGTGAGCGCCTGAGAAAGCATTTTCTTGCGTTCCAGCCAGGCACTTACCTTTAATATGAATGAATTGAATGAGGGTAATGCTTTGTGACTGAGCCCGGTGCCGCTCGCTGCCTGCCAGTTCATAAACCAGTCGTAGATTTCCTCGGGCGGCAGGTCTTGTTTGATAATGTCAAAAGTCTCCTTCATTAACGATACCATCAATGTATCGTCTGCATCTTTGCGCGTATCGAATTGAATGGAAAGGTACTGCTCATCAAACGACTGGAACCGCACGTGCCCGAGGTCGCGGACGACAAACTCGGTCATATCGGCATAGCGGTTGCCGAAGAAGAGGAATTTCATCAGCATTACCTCCGCCTCGAACGACACTTTCACCACCGGCTCCATTTCGCCGAGCACCTCGCAAAGCACCGCAAAGTCGTATTCGTGCAGCAGCCAGCGCACCAGATCGGGCTTTTTAATGCTTTTGGAAGGCATTACGTCCGGTTCAAGCAGCCTGGTCACTTCGAGCAGTTCCGGCTTGGTGAAAAGGTCGATCACCTCTCCAAACCGGGTTTCGTGCGCTTGGCAAAGCGTTTCGATGAAATCGCGTTCGAGCAGTTCGGTAAGTACCGCGGCCATATCCTCGATTTCGGCGTAGGAGAGGCTGTTGGTGCGAAAAAACGATTTACTGCGGTTGCTGAAACGGATGAAGAGACATTGCGCATCCTCGGAAAGCGACTCGTAATTGTCCAGGAATTCCAGCTCGCCCTCGTGCAGGATGTGCGCGTAGCGCTTGCGTACGAACGCGAGCACGTAATTGAAATATTCGAGGTAGTATTTGGGCGGTAAATCCGTAGGGAACACTTGTTCCTGGGCGAACGGATCGGTTAACTCGGCGGACAAAACGGTTACTTTTTTAGTTGATGAAGAAATAAAGTTACCAAAAAAATGATTGAATGACTGAATGAGTGAATATCCAATTTTGAATGAGTGAATGAGTGAATGAGTGAATGA
>DATMSL010000658.1:0-2623 GCA_035565435.1 Dyadobacter sp.
GATCCTTCGCGCCGCGACAAAGCTATGGACCGCACGCCAATGGGTACCTGGGGTAAGCCGGACGACATCGGTTGGGCAGCAGTATTCCTGAGTTCGGAAGCCGCAAAATTCATTACCGGCGTTTCACTGCCTGTGGACGGCGGCAATTCAATTGGATTTTAATTAAACCTTTTCTTTTTGCATCAATGAAAAAACAAAACATCCTGACAACATGCCTACTCTGCCTGCTATTTCTCGGGCTGGGGGGATTCGTAAGCACACACGCGCAAAAAATCAAATGGAATAAGGTCAAGGTCCTGGTTTATACCAAGAACGGGAAGGGTTATGTGCATGATAACATTGCTAATTCCAAAGTAGCGATCCTCACCCTGGGAAAACAGCATGGTTTCGCCGTAGACACCACTTCCGATCCGTCGAAGTTTACGGATGAAAACCTGAAACAGTACGATTGCCTGGTTTTCTCGAACACCAACAACGACGTTTTCGACACCGATGCGCAGCGAGTGGCTTTAATGCGTTACATTCAGGCAGGCGGCAACTTTGTGGGGCTGCATTCGGCGTCCGGCACGGAACGTAAATGGCGGTGGTTCAAGGATCTGCTGGGCGGAACTTTCTTCTGGCATGAGCCGGGGCAGAGCTTTTCAGTCAAAATACTGGATCCAAAGAACCCCTCGCTCGCTCACCTCGGCAAAGAATGGCCGCGCCAAACCGACGAATTCTATTTCATCAAAGAACTCGGCGTAAATCTGAATGTGTTGGCCGTGAATGATCACTCAACCATTCAAAAACCTGCCGGAAAGGCGCTGGATACCTTTGGAAGTGTATTTCCGTCTGTCTGGTGGCATGAATACGACGGGGGACGTTCCTTCTACTCCTCACTCGGACATCAGAAGGAGGATTATGAAAAGGAAGACCTGCGCAAGCACATCCTAGGAGCCATTGAATGGGCGATAGGACCACAGAAGCCTAGAAATTACAGCAAGGCTTACGCGACCAGCCCGCAAGACCCGGTACGGAACGCTATTCCGGCACTTTCGAAATAACCACCAACATATAAGTCATCAATCCTAAATCTGCATACAAAATGAAAGATCAGAAGGAGCAAAATCAGGACAGAAGGTCATTCCTGAAAACCACTGCAAAAGGTACAGCAGGCATTATCGCAGCATCAATGTTCCCTACCATCGTGCCGGCATCCGTATTCGGCAAGAATGCGCCGAGCAACAAGATCAATATCGGGCAAATCGGCTTCGGTCGCATCGGTTCCACGCACGACCTGCCTGAAGTGATCAAAAATGAAGCCGCGCACGTGATTGCAGTGGCCGATCTTGATAAAAACCGCCTCGCGAAAGGCAAGGAATGGATTGAACGGAAATACGTCGAGCGTACCGGCAAGGAAAAATACCTCGAAGTAAAAACGTATGACGATTACCATGAAATTCTCGGTCGCAAAGATATCGACGCGGTCATCATCAGTACGCCCGACCACTGGCATGCACAGCCAGCCATGGAGGCAGCCGTTGCCGGCAAGCATATTTACATGCAAAAACCCACTTCGCTCACGATCCGCGAAGGCCGCCAGATGGCCGATATGATCAAGAAGAAGGGGGTTATTTTCCAATTGGGCAGCCAGCAGCGATCGATGAATCCGTGGCCGCAATTCAAGCGTACCTGCGAGCTGGTGCGCAATGGCCGCATTGGAAAATTGAAAAAAGTATATGTAGGCCTCCCCGGTGATCCCGCTGGTGGAAATACGGCACAAATGCCCGTTCCACCCAACCTGAACTACGATATGTGGCTTGGCTCGACGCCGGAGGTTTACTACACACTGGACCGTGTGCATTCACAAACAGATATCAACGACCGTCCGGGCTGGCTTCGTCTCGAACAATTCGGTGCCGGTATGATCACTGGCTGGGGCTCTCACCACATCGACATCGCGCATTGGGGGATGGATACCGAACTCACGGGCCCGATAGAGATCGAAGGCAAAGCTACATTCCCGGCAAAGGGTTCCGGCCTTTGGGACGTGCATGGCGATTTCCTCGTAAATGCATTGTATGAAAATGGGGTACAAATGGAAATTGGGGGTACCAACCCTAACGGCGTGAAATTCGAAGGGACAGACGGCTGGATCTTCGTTTCGCGTGGAAATGTGGGCGTTACAGCCTCCGACCCCGTGGCGGCACAGAATGCAAAAGAGAACAAAGCTTTCTATGCCAGCGATCCGAAAATTCTGGGCTCGGTCATCCAGGCCAACGAAATTCATTTGTACGAAAGCCCCGAGCAACACCAGAACTGGATCGAAAGCATCCAGAGCGGCAAGCAGACCATTAGCCACGCCGAAATCGCGCATCGCTCATGTACCGCGTGTCTCCTCGCGCACACGGCCATGAAACTCGGTCGCAAAGTGAAATGGGACCCGAAAAAGGAGCAATTCATTAATGACGCTGAGGCCACGGCGATGCTCTCGAGGCCTCAGCGTGGGAAGTATGGTACTAATAATGTGAAAGGTTGATACTTTGAAATATCCTGGCTCGGCATTGGCTGGTCAGGATATTTTTATAACTTAAAAGTTTCCAAATTTAGAAACACACATTATCTTTATATTGACCACATGCAC
>DATMSL010000659.1:0-7439 GCA_035565435.1 Dyadobacter sp.
GTTTCGGCCCAAACCGACTTCCAGGCCGACTCTATCTTTATCCGCAAAATTTACAATACGGCACTGGGTGAAGGAAAATCCTACGAATGGCTCCGGCACCTTACCCAGGAGGTCGGGCCGAGATTGAGCGGCTCGGAAGGCGCTGCCAAGGCTGTCGTTTATACCAAGTCCGTGATGGAAGGTGAGCGTTTCGATCATGTATCCCTGCAAAATGTGATGGTTCCGCATTGGGTGCGCGGCGCAAAGGAAAAGGCGCAGATCATCGTAGGCAAGCAAAAAACAGACGTACCTATCGCAGCACTGGGCGGTTCGATAGCCACTCCCAAAGGTGGTATTAACGGTAAAGTAATCGAGGTGAAGAGCTTCCAGGAGCTTCGGGACCTGGGCACTGAGAAGGTAAAGGGTAAAATTGTGTTCTTCAATCGCCCGATGGACCCTACCAAAATCAATACATTCGAAGCGTACGCAGGTGCGGTAGAACAACGTGCCGCGGGTGCGAGCGAGGCCGCGAAATTGGGCGCAATAGGCTCCATCACCCGCTCCATGACGACCCGCCTCGACGATTTTCCGCACACGGGCAGCATGCGCTATGCGAGCGGCGCGCCTATGATCCCGGCAGCGGCGATCAGTACCAATGGTGCCGAACTGCTTAGCAAGACATTGAAAGAAAACCCCGATACCGAATTCTATTTCGAACAAAATTGCGAAACGCTTCCCGACGCTGCTTCGCATAATGTGATCGGCGAATTGAAGGGAAAGACCAGCCCCGACAAATACATTGCCATCGGCGGCCACCTCGATTCGTGGGATTTCGCACAAGGCGCACACGACGACGGTTCGGGCTGCGTGCAGTCTATCGAGGCGGTACGGATACTGAAAACACTAGGTTACCAGCCCAATAACACGCTGCGTGCCGTTATGTTCATGAACGAGGAGAATGGGATGAAGGGCGGCGTTACTTACGCCGATTCCGCCAAATCCAGAAAAGAGGTCCATATCGCCGCCATTGAATCCGACCACGGCGGGTTTTCGCCGCGCGGCTTCGGGATCGTGGGTACACCTGCGCAAAAGGCTAAAATTCAGCAATGGGCGAAGCTATTTGCCGCTTACGGGGTCTACGAACTGGGACCTGGCGGCGGCGGCGCGGATATTGGTCCACTGGCACAGCAGGGCACGGTGTTACTCGGGCTGATGCCCGATACGCAGCGGTATTTCGACTACCACCATGCGGCTAGTGATAAGTTTGAGACTGTAAGCAAGCGTGAACTGGAGCTGGGGGCAGCGGCGATGGCTTCTATGCTGTACCTTATCGACAAATATGGCCTTTAGGCCATCCCTTGTCCCAGGGACTGAAGTCCCTGGATGGAGATGTTTCGGGCCGCTGGCCCTTAGTAGCAAAGGGGACTTTTCGTCCCCTTTGTTGTTATTCCAGTTTTTCGAAAGTCTTTTCCATCCATTCTTCCGGGATGTCGTCCAGCGCCTGTTTGAGCTTTTCGGCCCAGATTCTCGATATCTCTTCCATATCCTTCTGCTCGTAACGATGTTCGGCGATGGCGAAGCTATCCTTCTTGTACAACACCACGTCGATCGGAAAATCGACATCGTTGTTACTCACGCGTGTGGAGTCGAATGAGAGGAACCCGGCTTTCAGCGCCTGTTTCATCGTCGAATTTTCGTTGAGCACGCGATTCAATATGGCCTTCCCCTGGCCGGAATTGCCTATAATTACGTACGGCGAGCCTTCGTCGAGCTCCACCCAGTTGCCTTCCGAATAAAGGAGAAACAGCTTATGGTCTTTGTCATCTTTCAGCTGACCGCCTACGATGGTATTAAGGTTAAATTTGAGGCCCGACCTTTCCAGACTCGCCTTATCTTCTTCGGCTACCCGTTTGATCTGCTCCCCAAATGCGTTTACAGCCTTGTAAAGCTTGTTGTAAACGACGCCTTCACTGATCAGCTCTTCAAAATAATGCACCGCTTTGTCGCGTACGGACCGCAATCCGCTGGTCATGATGAACATCGAATAGTTGTCCTGCTGAGTGACGTACATCTTCTTTTTGGTGGTAGTATTGGTGCCTGCGGTAATCCGCGTATCGGCCAGGGCAACAAGGCCCTCTTTCACTTTTATTCCTAAGCAATAAGTCATTTTTCTGCACTTTGAACCAGCCCAAAAATACCAAATCACATCCTGAACATCACAACAAATCCCTTTTTCATCGATATTTAGGGCAAACAAGTCTACATCGCCGCCATGATCCACACCGTTCACCTGTTTGCCGAACTCGACGAACACCTCATTGTATTGCTCAAATCCCTCACACCGGAAGATTGGGAAAAACCGACCGTCGCCCGCCTGTGGAAAGTCCGCGACGTCGCCGCGCATTTGCTCGATGGCAATATCCGCGTGATATCCATGTACCGCGACGGCCATTTCACCGCGCCCGACCGGGAAATCAACAGCTATGACGATCTGGTAGCTTACCTGAACCAGTTGAATGCGGATTGGGTAAAGGCTTCGAAACGAATGAGCCCGGCCCTGCTCGCCGAATTCCTGGAAAGTACCGGCAAACAATATTCACAAATCATGGCGCAGCAGGACCTGGAAGCCGACGCGATCTTCTCCGTCTCCTGGGCTGGTGAAACGGTTTCCAAAAACTGGTTCCACATTGCCCGTGAATACACCGAGAAATGGCATCACCAGCAACAGATCCGCGATGCGGTAAATAAACCCGGCATCATGACACCACGGCTGTTTCGCCCGCTCATCGAAACCTTCCTGCGCGGGCTCCCGCACACGTACCGGCACACGCAGGCCCCCGAGGGCACGGCCGTACGCATAGGAATTGGGCTGGATGAGGTATTTGAATGGTTTTTAATTAAAACAGAAAACGGCTGGATCATCGATGAAACTTCCGAAAAAGCACCCGAAGCATCACTTACCCTCGACGCCGATACCGCCTGGAAGCTATTTACCAAAGCCATTAAACCCGACGAGGCATTAGCAAAGGCGCATTTGACTGGAAATAAAGAGCTTGCAGGCATTACATTAAACCTGATCGCGGTAATGGCCTAGTTTGGGATGTGTTTGATCGGAATCAGATGTGACTCCACGATCCGTTAAATGTGCGGCAGTCAATCCAAAAGGGTTGTCAAAACAGTATATAAGGCATGAAACTGTATCCAATTTTAATCATGCTGTGTGCACTGGCTTGTGCTGGTACTGAAAGTCCCGCCCCGCACACGCCCGAGCTCCCCGATGAAAGCGACAAGGCGAGTTATCTCGCCCTGGGTGACTCCTATACCATAGGACAGAGCGTCGGACCGGATGAACGTTGGCCTGTGATATTAGCGGACGAGCTCAAAAAAGCCGGAAAACCGGTCGCGACGCCCCAAATCATCGCCAGAACAGGTTGGACGACGCGCAATCTGCTCGACGGATTGGAGCAAACTCCTCCTGCGGGGACCTTCGAGCTAGTGTCGTTACTGATCGGGGTCAATAACCAATACCAGGGCAGAAACAAAGAGGAATACCGGATCGAATTTCGCCAGCTTTTGGAGAAATCGATCGCTTATGCAGGCGATGATGCGGGAAATGTATTTGTATTGTCGATCCCGGACTGGGGCGTAACAGCCATGGGCGAAGGCAACCGTGATCATATCTCTGCGGAAATAGACAGCTTCAATGCCATTACGAAAGATGAATGTGATCAGTTAAAAATCGTTTTCATCGACATCACGGGCATATCACGGACGGCACTGAACGATCCCTCGATGATCGCTAGCGACCAGCTGCATTTCTCCGGCAAAATGTATCGGCTGTGGGTAAACGAAGCCCTTTCACGCGTCAAACAGCTTTTCTGAGAAACTAAAAACCTCCGCTGGCCATTCAGCGGAGGTTTATGTACTATTATTCCAAAATTCTAATAACCTTATTTCAAGCTTCCTGCAACGCTTTCATTCGGATTACCAACCCATCCATTTCGTCGGACGGCCGGAGCTGGCATGAAAGCCTGCTGTTACTATCGGCATTCGGCAATGTATCGAGCGTGTCGAGCTCCTGGTCGTTGGATTCCGGCAGCTTTTCCTTTCCTTCCAGCACTTCGATATGGCAGGTCGCGCAAAGGGCCATTCCACCGCAGGTAGCCTGAATGTCGTATTCGTATGCTTTGAGAATCTCCATCAGGTTGAAGCCCATGTCGGTGGGTACTTCCAGCGCCTTCCGCTCTCCTAAATCATTCTCTATGAATATATTGATCATGACTAAAATGGATTAACACCGTTAACAGTGGTGTATTTGAAACTTAATTTCTGATCGGGGTAAACATATTTAAATGCGCTCTGCATCATAATTGCCGCCTCATGAAAACCGCACAAAATGAGTTTCAGCTTACCCGGATAGGTATTGATATCACCGATCGCGTAAATACGCTCGACATTCGTGGAATAGTCGAAGGTATCCACGATCACCGCCGATTTCTCAACACCCAGGTTCCAGTCGGCGATCGGGCCGAGTTTGGGACTAAGACCAAAAAGCGGTATAAAATCGTCGGTAGGGACGGTGGTCACTGATTTATCATTTCCCAAAATAGATACCTCTTTAAGCACACCGTTACCTCCCAGCTTGTTCACCTGTGCTTGCAAAATGAGGTCAATTTTGCCCTTTCCGGCCAGATCGTACACTTTTTCAGCCGAATCGGGCGCGCCGCGGAAGGTATCGCCCCGGTGTACGAGCGTAACGCGGGACGCGATATCGGCGAGGAAGATCGTCCAGTCGAGGGCGGAATCACCCCCACCGGCCAGCACCACGTTCCGTCCGCGGAACTGCTCCGGCTTTTTCACCATATAGTGCACGCCCTTGCCTTCGAAATATTCTAGCTGCTCCACGGCCGGCTTCCGCGGCTCAAAGCTGCCGAGCCCTGCCGCGATGACCACCACCTGGCAATGCACGTCGGTTCCCTCATTGGTACGGACAATGTAGCTACCGTCGTCCTGCTTTTCGAGTGCTTCCACCCTTTCGCCCAATGTAAATCCCGGTTTGAACTCCTCGATCTGCTTCATGAGGTTGTTCACAAGATCTTCGGCAATGATGGCCGGCGCACCGGGAATATCGTAAATAGGTTTTTGGGGATAAATTTCAGCAAGCTGGCCGCCGACAACAGGCAGGGCATCGATGAGGTGGCAACGCATTTTGAGCAGTCCGGCCTCGAAAACCGCGAAGAGCCCTACCGGCCCCGCTCCAATAATGCAAATGTCTGTACGGATCATAATTCAATGTGAATGAGAACTTTGGAAAAATTTGATATTCCAAAAGTAGCGCTCATTCACATAGTTCGCCAATCACAATTGGTTATCCGCTATAACCAAAAGTTATAGCACTACCCTTCTGTAATCATAAATTGCAGCATATCAGGCAATATTTCAATCTCCACTTCCACCGGCACCTCGATTTTCAACCGTTCGTCGTCAATGTGCCCGTCTTTCCCATCCCAGAAAATCTTCACTTTCCTGGCGCGAATGGTCGAAAAACTGAACTCTTTGTCCTCATCATTAATGCGGCTGAGCAGAAACGACTCAAATTTATTGCGGCTTTCTTCCGAAACCATCACTACATCGAGCATTCCGTCACCCGGGTCGGCTTCGCCCGCGAGCACGAGGTTTGGGCCGATGGAGCGGATATTCATGATTTCAACCATGATATAATTACCCGAATGCTCCACGCCGTCGGCCACAATCGTGCAGGGCCGGGCTTCATAACTTTGCACGATTTCCAGCAACACAGCACGCGCCGCTTTGAGCTTTTCTTCGGCAGTATCGGCGATATCACCTTCTATTTTGCTCATTACCTTCATCAGGCGCGGAAAAATACCATAGCCAAATGCTTCCAGGAAGAACAGGTCGTCCCCCACACCATGTACACGGCCGATATCGAAAGGTTTGAGCCTGTAATGGTGCCAGTGCGGAATAATTTCCTTAGGATGCCCTTCAATCTGCAATGCGGTGGCAATATTGTTGGCGGTCCCATGCGGCAACAGGGCCAGCGGATATTGCTTGTCGAGCCGCCTGCGTTTCATAAGCGCTTTGGCCGCCCGCCTGACAGTCCCATCGCCACCGGCTACGATCAGGAAGTCGGTGTCATTTTCGAAAGTATCCCAGCCTTCCTCCTTCACGGACGAATAGGTGCATTCGAAACCTTCTTTCTTAATCAGTTTGACCAGTTCTTTTTTAGAAAAGTCATTATCCCCGGCTGTCGGGTTGTGTAAAAGGGTCGTTTTTTTCATATCAGGATGTATAGCATATCCCGTTTTATAAAAAACATACCAGGCATAATTTTATTAATAACCACCTGAAAACGCTATACGTTATGAAAATCCTGGTAACGAACGATGACGGAATATATAGTCCGGGCCTTGCGGCGCTTGCCAAAATTGCCTCGCGGTTCGGGGAGGTGAAAATAGTGGCCCCGGATGTGGAGCAATCCTCTATGGGCCACGCTATTACGGCATCCAGGCCGCTTTCCTATAAAAAATCCCCGATCGAATTCGAGGGTATCGACGCCTACCGCGTGAACGGCACACCGGCCGACTGCGTGGCACTGGGGCAACACCTGTGGGACAAACCCGACGTGGTGCTGTCGGGCATCAACCTGGGGCCTAACCTGGGGAATGCGATGTGGCACTCAGGCACGCTCGCCGCAGCCAAGCAGGCAGTGCTGTTCGGGATAAAAGGCATTGCGTTGAGTACGCCCACCGACGTCGAACCCGATTTCGAGAAACTGGATCCGTTTGTGGAAAAGGCGCTGGATCTGCTTTTCAAGAACCCGCACCTGAATCTGGTGAATGTCAATTTCCCGCACGACCCCAAAGGCGTGCGCTGGACGCGGCAATCGGTGCGGCTTTACGACAACAATATCGTCCCGGCGCTCGACCCGATGGGCCGCAAGCATTACTGGTTTACCGTGGTGCCGCTGGAACCCGCCGAGGAAGGTACCGACCGCTGGGCTATTGAAAATCAATTCGTCTCGATTACCCCCCTCCGCCTCGACCTAACCAACGAAGCGGAGCTGATGAAGGCGCAGCTGGCCTACCCTATTACATAAGTAAATCCTGCCACACCGCCACTTTGGAAAGGAAATGTGGCTAGTGAATTATTTACGAAACGTTCCTTCTATAACCCCGATCCCGCGCCCTAACCAGGTGCGGGATCTTTTTTTGTTAAAGTCTTTTGCAAAACCATTAAGGGGTAGAATGGGAAAAATGTAGTCTTATCCCCAAGACAGACGTATTTTTACAAATTCCTGAATCCAAGAAATCAGTTTTTCCCCATCATGAAACAAACCAATATTGGCAACTATCGCTGGGTTATTTGCGCATTACTCTTCTTTGCAACCACCATCAACTACATCGACAGACAGATTCTTGGATTACTAAAACCGACCCTCG
>DATMSL010000660.1:0-43083 GCA_035565435.1 Dyadobacter sp.
TGATAGTTTAAACCCAAAAAAGTCAATTATTCCTCGGGACGGCTCGCATTGTAGTAGTCTCGCGGTGTCTGTCCCGTGATTTTTTTGAACGACCGGTTGAACGCCGTTTTGGAGTTGAACCCTACCTCATAGGCAATGCTCAGCAGGGTGTAGTTTTTGAATTTGGGATTGTCGACCCGCTTTTTGAAATCCTCGATCCGGTAGGAGTTGATGAAGTCAAAAAAGTTCTTTTCAAAGCCATCGTTGATCACCCGCGACAAGGTGTGCTGTGATAGTTTCAGCTTCCCTGCCAGCTCGCTCAGCGTCAGTTTCGGGTTGGTGAACGGTTTTTCTTTCGCCATATATTCCTCTACCTGCCGTTTCAGATCGGTAATATCCTCGGACTGTTCTTTTTTGTCGGCCACGCTCTCCTGCCCTTCCGCTTCTTCTACGCTCACGCCGGTATCAAAAATCGATCGCGGCTGCGGGGATATTTTAAAGATTTCGGGCTGGTGAATCGCAAAGTATCCTACGAAATAGGTAATGGTTGAAAACGCTAGCCAGATCGCATCCACACTACCCTCGACAATTTGCGTGACATCGAAATCAAAGCAATAGCCCAGGCCGAGCATCAGGAAAAGGAAATACCACAGTCCGAGGCAAAGCGCCTGGATAAAGAGCACCGTATTGAGGTAATGCAGGTTCTGTTCGTACGAAAAATGGCTCTGGTACTGCTCGCGGTAAAAGCGGAAAGTCTTGCGGAACAGGAACCAGAAATAGGTATTCCAGCCCAGGGCAAGCAGGCCCGTGCCGAGAAACACCCCGAACAGGCTCCGGTCGCGTACGAGGAATAACAAATGCAGCTCCCTGTCGCTGATCAGGAAAAACGGCAGGTACACGAAGCATTGCAGCAACACCGGCAAAAAGAGCACAACCTGCCGGAATGGCTTGACTGATTGATTGAAAAGCAGCCTTTGGAGGTAAAAGTAGAACGCCGGCACATACAGGAAGAGAATGAAGTCCGGCATAAGCAGGATTTTCCCGAAGGCCTGTGCCGCTTCCCGATAACCGCCGATCGTCCGCAACAGGATCATCAGCGAGGCCACGCCGATCGTGATCACCAGCCAGCGGTTGGCCGGCCGGTTGTAATTCTGCATGGAAGGGATCGCGATAATCAGCAGAATACCCTGAAAAACGGAGAATAGCAGCAGCAGATCGTACAACGAATAGAAATGGAACGACGCCGAAAGGTCTTCCCAACCGTCTATCTCAATATTGATCGACATGTGATCCACTTTCGAATCGCGGTAGATCGTGCGGTTCGGGCGCGCTTTGCCGCTCTCCCGCCCCTCGATCGACTCCCAGCTCCCGCGCGTGAACTTAAACTCGACCGGATCTTTGTCGGTGTAAATCGTGGTCCGGTAGGTCCCGTCCACGTTCTTGTAAACCTTGTAAAGCGGGTTCGCCGGCTCCCAGTCGTTGAAGTTCCCCGAAATGAATATCTCCGCGTCGTGCGGGGTATTTTCAGGGAGTTTATTGATAATGAAAGTATATACGATTTTCTTTTCCCAGCCTGCAATACGGATCCTGATCAAATGCGGATCGGCCTCTTTCGACGCGTCATAAACCCGGTCCGCAAGGGGGCTTCCCGAAGAATCGCCCTCGACCATCGTCCAGTTACCCTGTGTGATTTTGTATTCAAACCTCGCCGGAACTTTCGGAATATCGATATAGTACTTTCCGTCCTGATCTTTCCTGAATTTGTAGTTAGGATCGCCCGGACTCCAGTTATTCAGATCCGAAGCGAGGAAAAGCGACGAGGACGGCGAAATCAAGGGCGGAGACTCAATAATTTCAATTCGAAGCTGCGCAAAAGCGGCTCCGCACACCAGAGTCAGGAGAGTGGCTAACAAAAGCTTATACATGTACAAATCAAAGCAAACATTTGCTAAAAAACTATCTGCCCCGATGTTACCGGCCTCAGCCACTCGCTTCCGGAAAACCGTGACGTAAGCCTGCTTTGCGAAACAATGCGGAGGCAGAATCTGGCCGGCCAATGAAAGTTCAAACCGTTAAGTATGTCGGGCAGCCATCAGCATCCGTCCAGCCATGAAAATTCTTAAATTATTGCCAATTAGAACAGGATCTATTTAACCTAAAATGAAAAATACAATGAATGCAAACAAAGCACTTTGGGAAAAGGGTGACTTCACCCGTCTGGCAGAAACCATGCGTGAAAGCGGCGCTGCGCTCGTGGCAAAATTAGGGATCACAAAAGGCCAGGACGTCCTCGACCTGGGTTGCGGAGATGGTACTACCGCCATACCCGCCGCCCGGCTGGGTGCCAATGTCCAGGGCGTGGATATCGCCCGAAACCTCGTCGAAGCCGGCAACGCCCGGGTGAAGGCAGAGGGGCTGACCAACATTACTTTCCGGGAGGGTGACGCCATCAACCTGGAAGGCATCGAAAATCAATCGTTCGACGTGGTAGTAAGCATTTTCGGTGCCATGTTCGCACCGCAGCCGTTCGACGTGGCGAAGGAAATGTTTCGCGTGACGCGCCCCGGCGGAAAGATCGTCATGGGCAACTGGATCCCTGGCGACCCGACGCTCGTAGCCCAGATCCTGAAAGTAAGCTCCGCCTACACACCCGCCCCGCCCGAAGGCTTCGTGAGCCCGATGCTCTGGGGCGTGGAAAACAATGTTACCGAGCGCTTTGTGGCTGCCGGCGCATCGAAGGAGAACATTTCTTTCGAAAGGGATACATTCACATTCAGCACACCGGTTCCCCCGGCCGCGTTTCTTGAAATTTTCAGGAAATATTATGGCCCGACCATGAATGCATTTGAAGCCGCGGAAAAGAACGGAAAGGAAGCCGATCTCTACCGTGAGTTGGAGGCTTTGTTCGAAAGCCAGAATCAGAGCGCGGACAAAAACAAGACGTCCATTCCGGCCACTTTCCTGAAAGTAACGGTTCGCCGCTAGGATGGTAAGCTTCGAAAGGCCTGTTCTCATTTTGTGAAAACAATCTGATCAACAGGCCTATTTCAATTGCAGCCCCTGAACGACTCCGATCACACTGTCGGGATAGACGCCCAGCCAGATCAGCGCGAAAGTGAGAATGGAGAGGACAGCCATGCTGATTCCGAGAAAAACGGGATATTTGGCCGGAGGGTCCGGCAGCAAATCCTTGGTCCCGGCAAACAGCGTTGTCACAACCCGGAGGTAATAATACAGCCCGACCACGCTGCTCAGTACCAGCACAACGGCCAGCAGCCAGAATCCCTGCCCGATACCCGTTGTGAGTACGTAAAATTTCCCCGTAAAACCCGCCGTGAGCGGAATGCCCGCCAGGGAAAACATGGCAATGCTCAATATGCTCGCCAATGCAGGGTGCTTCCAGAACAATGCCTTGTAACGTCCCAGGTCATCGGCATCGGATTCCGAATCGGACAAAATGGTAATGACGCCGAATGCGGCAAAAGTGGTGATAAAATAAGTAAGCAGATAAAAACTGACGGTCTCCGGTACCACGGCGCTGCCAGGAATAAATGCGACCAACAAATACCCCAGGTGCGCAATGGAGGAATATGCGAGCAGCCGCTTGATATTTTTTTGCCTCAATGCCAGCAGGTTGCCCGCCACCATCGACGCAATGGCAATGATAACCATGACCATCTGCAACGGCTCGGAGCGGAAACCGTCGATCGCGATGAAAAAGCGCAGCATAGCGGCCACGACCCCGCCTTTGGAGGCGGTGGCGATAAATGCCGTAACGGGCACCGGTGCCCCCTGGTACACATCGGCCGTCCACATATGAAACGGCACTACGGCCAGCTTGAAACCCAGCCCTACCAGCATTAGTCCCAGCCCGGTAAGCAGCAATGGAGGCACGCTTTCGGCTGCAACCACATTAGCCATTCCCGCAAACGACATCGTACCCGTTTGCAAATACACCAGGGCCATTCCAAAAAGCAGGAAAGCCGACGAAAACGCCGCCAGCACAAGGTATTTGATCCCCGCCTCAATGCTATGGTTCCGCGTGCGCAGGTAGGCAATGAGCGCGTACAAGCCTATCGTAAGGATTTCGAGTCCCAGGAAGAGCGAAACGAAATGCTCGCTCAGCGCCAGCACACACGCGCCCAGCGTGCACAGGAAAAGCAGCACATAATACTCCTTCGGCCCTTCCTCTTTTTCCTGAAAATAGATATAGGAGAATACATTGACCACCAATCCCGAAAAAATGATCAGCCCGGTCATGAAGGCGCCGAAACTATCGATCATCAACAGCGAACCTACCTCATAAGGGAGCATTCCGCGGATATTGAGCAGAGAAATAAACGCTATTACAAAAAGCAGCAGGCTCACAAGCTGGATGATCCGGTGGCTCAGCCGCGCCACAATCAGCAACATCACCAGAACCGATGCGCCAGCCAGCACCATGAGCGGCATCAGCGCGGAGAAATCGTTATTTGACATAAGACTGATGATGTGAAGCCGTACTATGAACATCCATAAACCGAATCAGCTCCGTGATCGCAGGCCGGGCCGTGTTGATCACCGGCTGCGGAAACAGCCCGAGCCAAACCACTGAAACCGTGAGCGCCGCCATGATCAGCATTTCCCTGAACGAAAAATCAGGAACGGCTTCCATCGTCCTGCGCGGGCCCAGGAATATCTTGCCTACAATGCGTAATGAATACACGGCTGAGAATATCAGCCCGGAGGCTGCGGCAACGGTGATCCACGGCTGTGCCTGGAAAACACCGAGCAGGATCAGAAATTCGGCCACGAAGTTGCCTAAGCCCGGTAACCCGAGCGAGGCCATCGCAAATACCAGTCCGATGGTACCCATTTGGGGCATAGGCCCCCAGAGCCCGCCCATTTGTCCGATATCGCGGGTATGCAGCCGCTCTTTGATCATCCCGGCCAATAAAAACAATGCGCCGGTACTCAGCGCGTGGGTTACCAGCTGCATCACCACCCCTTGCAAGGCCAATTCGTTTAGTGCGAAAATCCCGGTGATCACAAAACCCATGTGGCTCACGCTCGTAAATGCGACCAGCCGTTTCAAATCGGTTTGCGAATAGGCCATTACCGCCCCGTAAACAATACCCGCCACGCCCAGCACCATCGCGGGGACAGCCAGGTCGGTCACTACTTCCGGGAATATGGGGACGACAAACCGCAGCATGCCGTAAGCCCCGGTTTTCAACAGCAATCCGGCCAGAATGAGACTTCCGGCAGTGGGTGCCTCCCCATGCGCGTCGGGCAGCCAGGTATGAAATGGGAATACAGGCAGCTTGACCGCAAAAGCGATCATAAAGCCCAACATCAGCCAGAAAGCGGTTTTGAATGGAATTACCGTTTCAACGAGCTCAAAATACCCGAATGTGTAAACACCTGTGTCGCGGCCGTGGATGAAATACAGGCCCAATATGGCCAGGAACATCAACAAGCCGCTCGCCTGCGTGAAAATGAAGAATTTATACGCTGCATACACCCTGTTTTCACTTCCCCATATACCAATCAGGAAGTACATCGGGATGAGCATTACCTCCCAGAAAAAATAGAACAGGAACATATCCATCGCCATGAATACCCCCGCCACACCGGCCAGGATCCAGAGCAGGTTGAAATAATAGAAGCCGGTCCTCTCCCGGATTTCGTCCCACGAACAGAGCACGGCGAGCACACCGAGGAAAAAGGTCAATGCGAGCAAGAGCAAGCTCAGCCCGTCGACCGCCAGGTGGAAGGTTATGCCAAAAGAGGGGATCCATTCTTTGCGGTAATCCATCAGCCATTGCCCGTCCGTCACCGACTGCGGTGAGGTATTGGCCCAAATGAGCATGACCAGCAGCAGCCCCGCGGCACTGGCCAGCAATGCGATCCAGCGCGGCAGATGCCTGTTCCATTCTCCGGCAACCACTGCCGCAACAGCGCCGGTTATTAAAACCGTGATCAAAAGAACCAGCATCATAGCATTATCTGAATACCCAGAATAAGAATTGCACCAACCACCAAACCCATGATATACCACCGGAGCGACCCGGATTGCGTTCTTGAAAGCAGCTTGTACATGTCGTCGGTCACCGCAGCGATGCCGGTGTACAGCCTGTCGGTAACATCCGACTTATTGATTTTGGATATAAAAATGAACGGCTTCACCAGTAGGCGATCGTACAAAGCATCAAAACCCCAGCCCGAGAACCAGAAGCGGTGAAGATTCGCGAGCAAGCCATTTCGGCGAAGGCTTTCAATGCTTGAAGGGTTTTGGTAATAATAGTGGTACCCAAGAAACACACCACCCAGCGTAGCGAGCGCTGCCAAAAGCTGAAAGAGCCATTCCGAAGGGATGTCGGCCCGCATAATCGTCTCCGGCAATACCGGATGCAGTAAATCCGAGAATAGGGTAAAATGCCCGAAATTATGGGGCAATTCAATAAACCCGATGAAAATAGAGAACACCGCAAGTATGACGAGCGGCATAGTCATACGTTTGCCTGGCAGATGCCCGACCGGCGTGTGCGATTCGCCCCAGAACGTCAGGATCATCATGCGTGTGGTGTAGGCAGCGGTGATCAATGCACCGCATAGGGCAACCATCCAAAGCACCGGGCCTCCGCCGTTGGCCGTCCAGGAATACCACAGGATCTGGTCCTTGCTGTAAAACCCGGCACTGATGAGCGGCACCGCGGCCAGGGACAGCGCACCCGCCAGGAATGTCCAGAAAACCACCGGCATTTTGTCTTTCAATCCTCCCATTTTGAACATATTATGTTCGTGATGAAGCGATTCTATAATGGCTCCCGCGGCGAGGAAGAGTAATGCTTTAAAAAACGCATGGACCATAAAATGGAATATCGCCGCCGTCCAGGCACCTACGCCCAGGGCGAGGAACATATAACCGATCTGACTGATGGTCGAATAAGCCAGTACCCGCTTAATATCGTACTGGGTAAGGGCCGTGAGTCCGGCGAGCAGCAGGGTCGCCGCCCCGATGACGGCAATCACCAGACGAGCAGTTTCGGAGAGGGCGAATATTGCATGCATACGCGCTACCAGGTACACGCCCGCAGTCACCATCGTGGCCGCGTGAATGAGCGCGCTCACGGGCGAGGGTCCCGCCATGGCATCGGGCAGCCAGGTTTGCAGCGGCAGCTGGGCCGATTTACCAAGTCCGCCGGCCAACAGCAACAGCGCGGTAACCGTTACGACGGTACTGTTGGGTTGCCAGATTGCGCCACCATTGGTCCCGATGTCGGAAATAACCAGCGTACCGGCCTGTTGGAAAACCATAAACAGCCCGATGGCCATGGCTGCGTCGCCAATCCGGGTGACGGTAAATGCCTTACGGGCCGCATTGCCATTGCCCTGCTGTTCATACCAGAAGCCAATCAGCAGGTAGCTGCAAAGCCCCACCCCTTCCCAGCCCAGGTACATCAGCAAAAGGTTGTCGGCCAGCACCAGTACCAGCATCGAAAACACAAACAGGTTCATACTGGCGAAAAAACGGGCGCAATCCCGGTCCGCTTCCATGAATGCGGTGGAATAAATGTGGATCAGCGCGCCGATGAAGGTGATAACAAATACAAAAACCAGGGACAGAACATCGAGCGTGAGGGTAATCTTCGCACTGAACGCGCCCACCTCGAACCACGTCCACAAAGTCTGTGTGTATACAGCGTTTGCCGGCATACCGGCCAGAAATGCGCCCCCTACCACGAAGGTTACCAAAGCGGAAAGGCAGATGCTGCCCGCTCCGACAAGCGCCACCGATGAGCGCGAAAGCTGTTTCCCTGCCAATGCGAGGATCAGAAATCCGCCGAGCGGAAGGGCGGGTATGAGCCACAGATATTTGTCCATGAGCTTTCAGTTTGCGGGCTACTCACCCATTCATTTCTTTCAGATTGTCGATATCCAGCGATTTGTGCTGATGATAGATTTGCAGGATCAGCGCCAGCCCGATGGATACCTCGGCAGCCGCCATCGCCAGAATGAACACGAACATCACCTGGCCGTCGGGTTGCCCCCACCGGGAGCCTGCGGCCACAAATGCCAGGCCCGACGCATTGAGCATAATCTCGACCGACAGGAGCATGAAAATGATATTCTTCCGGATGATTACCCCGACGATCCCCAATGCAAACAGCAGGCCCGCAAGCAATACCACCACTTCGGCTGAAACAGTTGTTTTCATAGCACAGCTTCTTCGTGTTTCTCTTCTTGTTTTTCCTTTTCTTCCTGCAAAAACCGGTGTAGCACCAGTTTTTTATGGCGACCGATATGCGCGGCGCCCACCACCGCGGCCATGAGCAGCATCGCTGCCAGTTCCACGCCGATCAGGTATTCGCGGTACAATGCAGTAGCCAGTTCACGCGGGCTTACCACCGCCGGGCTGTAGGTACCCTGTCCGGACGATAAAACGAGCGCCAGAAATTCGGCAAATAATACGGCAGCTAACACAGTAGGCCCCACCCACACTTTAGGTTTCAGCCATTTCCGTTCCTGCTCGGCTGTCTCCTTTCCCAGGTTCAGCAGCATGACTACGAAAATGAAAAGCACCATGATCGCCCCCGCGTAAATGATGATTTCCAGCAATGCCGCAAACGACGCACCGAGCAGGTAAAAAAGCATGGCGTGCGCCAGCAGCGACACGTTCAGGTACAGGAGCGCGTGAACGGGGTTATGTCGTGTGATAACCATCAGCGTGGCTACCAGGGCGACGGTACCGGCGATATAGAAAGCGATTTCCATAGTTTTACGGGATCAAACTGCGTATATCCACCGGCGGCTCTTCGTTCGCGCCTTCTCCTTTGCCCTTCACACCGGCGGCGAGGCCGGCCACTTTGTAGTAGTTGTAACCCGGATATTTCCCCTGGCTGTCGATCAGCAAATCCTCTTTTTCATACACCAGGTTCTGCCGGTTGTATTCGCCCATTTCAAAATCGGGCGTGAGCTGAATCGCGTACGTGGGACAAGCTTCCTCACAGTAGCCGCAGAAAATGCATCTCGAGAAATTAATCCTGAAAAATGCGGGGTACCGCCTGCCCTGCTCATCCTCGGTGGCCTGCAACGAAATGCAGTCGACCGGGCAGGCCGCGGCACAGAGATAGCAGCCTACGCAGCGTTCCCCCCCGTCGGGATCACGCGTGAGCACGATGCGCCCCCGCCAGCGCGGGTGCAGCACCACTTTTTCTTCCGGGTATTGGATAGTCTCGCGTTTCCTGAACATATGCAGGAAAATGAGACCAATCGATCTGAGTAAGCTGATCATGACGCATTGGGTTAATGGTTAGTTTTTCAGCAAGGTGATTCCACCGGTGACGAGCAGATTGAGCAAGGCAATGGGCAGGATGATTTTCCAGCCATATTCCATCAGCTGATCATACCGGGGACGAGGAAGCGAAGCGCGCAGCAGGATAAAGAAAATGATAAAAACGAACGTTTTGAGCGTAAACCACACAACCGGCGGCAAAACCGGCCCGAGCCATCCTCCAAAGAAAATGGTAACCACCATCGCGGAAATCAGGATGATACCCAGGTATTCCCCGATGAAAAACATGCCGAACTTCATCCCCGAATACTCCGAGTGAAAGCCCGCCACCAGCTCGCTTTCCGCTTCGGGAATATCAAAAGGCAGCCTGTGCGTTTCGGCTATTCCGGCTGTCAGAAAGAGCACAAATGCAACCGGCTGCGTTACCACAAACCAGAAGTCTTTCTGCGCCATCACAATGTCCGTCAGCCGGAATGAACCCGAAAGCATCACCACACCCATCAGAGAAAGTCCCATGAAAACTTCATAGCTGATCATCTGCGAAGCCCCGCGCAAGGCGCCCAGCAGCGAATATTTGTTGTTGGAAGCCCAGCCGCCGAGCACAATGCTGTACACGCCCAGCGACGACATCGCGAGGAAAAACAACAATCCGATGTCCAGGTCGGCCACCAGGATGTCCGGCGCAAATGGTACCACCACAAAGCTCAGCAACACTGCCGCCGCCACAATGGCCGGAGCGAAAACGAAGACGGCTTTCTCGGCAAACGGCGGTATCCAGTCTTCTTTGAAAAACAGCTTGATCGTGTCGGCCACGACAATAAACAAACCGAATGGACCAGCCCGATTGGGGCCGTAGCGGTCCTGCCAGAGCGCCAGCATCCGACGTTCGAGCCAGATCAGCCAGGCTGCGATCGTCGTCAGCGTAAAGAGGATGATGACGATCATCAAAGTATATTTCAGGATCTCGTTCATAAGGTTGTGTTGGTTAGGACGCCTTTCGCAGGCCATGCGATACCCGACATCGAGGGCAGGTTGTACGGCAGCCCCGCCAGGCCTTCGGGCAACTCATTTTTCAGGATTACCGGCAGGTCAAAAACCTGATCGCCGATCCGCATTCTTAAAATAGCTCCTTCTGCGGTATGCAAGCGTTCGGCGTCCTGGCCGTTCAGGGCAATGTAAGGGCGCGGAGCCCGGCCTTCCACCGATGGCGAAAGCATACTGAGCTCCTCGGAACCGAAAATGTGCGCTAGCGGTACCAACGCCATTTCGTTCGCCTGCCGCTCGAATGCAGGCGGAATAGCGCTTTGAAAACCATTTGAAAAATGCCTTAACTCTCCTAATAAGCGCACGCCCGGATCCCCGCCGCGTAATGGCCCGCCGGCTTCGCTCTGGTACTTGTGAACCGATTGGCCCGAGTTCCAGCCAGGTGACCAGTAAAAGGGTGTCAACGGGGCGGGCGGCATCCCACGGTAGCCCTCCATCGTAAACGAGAGCGGTGAATCGGTATCCTCCGGCGGCTTGGGTTCACTCACGGCCACATTGGCAAGCATGGCAGTGCGACCGCTGAACCGGTGCGGTTCCCGGGGAATGCGCTGGCCATTAATCCGGAAATCGGAAAGCGGCGCCGCCATTTCCGCTCCTTTGAATTGCGGCATGGCACGCACGAGCTCTTCCAGCAGGTTGTCCAGTTCCCGCAGCTCGCTGGGTTTGGTGCCGTCATGGAATTGCCGGAACTCGTCGAGCCAGCGCCAGCTTTCCCGGATATGTTCGTTTTTAGGCATAAAAACCTGAAAAAAGCGCTGCGCACGCTCCTCGTTGTTGACGAGCGTTCCTTCTCCTTCGGCAAAAGTGGCCGTCGGGATCAGCACCGTTGCCATACGGGCGGTGTCGCTTTCCAGGTGATCGAGTACAATGGTGTTCTTAAATGCACCCAAAAACCGGTCGACCTCAGACCGTTCCGCCCGGCGGTACAAATCATTTTCCAGAATGACCGCCGTGGCGAAATTGCCGGTGTCCGCAGCTTTCATTGCCATGGTCAGCGACGGTACCTGCATCATTGCAAGCCCTGCGGAATTGCATTCAGGCAGTATAAAACACAGTGCGGCTTTCTTCTCCCCTTTTTCCAATGCCTTCCCGATCTGATAGGCGGCCTGGATAATGTCTTCGTTAAAGAGCGATGTACCTGATACGATCAGCGGCCTTTCCGCCTTTTGCAGGAGATCTGCCATGCGCCTGGCCGATTCCAGCGTTTGTTCGTCCATCCCTTCCGGCCCGGGTGTGCTCTCATCCATGTAATGGGCGACGGCAAAACCAAACCGAGCAATATCTTCCGGCGCAGCATGAAGCGTACCGGATGCTACTTCGTCGAGCTTCGTATTGACAGGATATGCCATGAAAAGTTCTCCCTTTTCATCCTGAATCATCTCTCTCACCGCCGCATCATTCCAGAGCGGGATGTTCGCCCCGGCGATATTTTCGAGTGGTTTGATACGAACAGCCTGTCTCAATGCGAGCGCAAGCCTGGGAGCTGAATTGGTCGGGTCCTCACCCAGTACCAGCGTCACGTCCGCATATTCGGTTTCTTTCAGCGAGGGCGTATACACGTGCCCGCTGTGCTGAATTGCCAGTATTTTTCGGAGCAGCCTGGCTTCGTTTTCAGGAATGCCCTGGTAAAAATTAGCTTCACCCACCAGCCGCTGCAATGCGAAATTCGCCTCCAGTGAGGCCCGCGGCGAACCGATACCGATCAGTTTGCCTTCGGCCAGGATGCCGCTCAGGGTTTCGAACAGGTTCCGGCTTTCCTTTTCCGAGCGGACAACAGGTTGCCTTACCCTGCCGGGATCATTGACAAACTCATAGCCATACCGGCCACGGTCGCAAATAAAATAGCCGTTGACAGCGCCATTGTACCGGTTGGTAATCTGCCGGAGCGCTCCATACCGTTCGCCGGCGATGATATTGCACCCCAGGCTGCAATGCTGGCAGACCGACGGAGCCATGGTCATGTCCCATTTGCGGGTATAATGCTCTCGCAGGGTTTTGTCTGTAAAAACGCCCGTAGGACAAACTTCCGCCAGGTTTCCGCTGAATTCGTTTTCAAGCACCCCATCTTTTTCCCTTCCAAAATAGACATGGTTATGCGCTGCAAATACGTCCAGGTCTTTTCCTCCCGCATAATCCTTGTAAAACCGCACGCAGCGGTAACACTGGATGCAGCGGTTCATTTCGTGATGCAGGAATGGCCCCAGGTACTGGTTTTGGTAAGTCCTTTTCGGGAACCTGAAACGCCGGTAAGCATGGCCGGTCATGACGGTCATGTCCTGCAAATGGCACGAGCCGCCCTCGTCGCACACCGCGCAGTCGTGCGGGTGGTTGCTCATGAGCCATTCGATATTCTGCGACCGGAAGTCGTGCGCGACCGTGTCATTTAGCGACAGGTACATATTATCCCGCACACCTTCCATACAGGCCATTACAAGGCGGCCGGTCTTGTCGTTTTCGTCCTTGAAAAGCTTGACGGCGCATTGGCGGCACGCTCCTACCGAGCCCATTGCGGGGTGCCAGCAGAAATACGGCAGGTCGAGGCCCAGCGTGAGGCAAGTTTCGAGCAGGTTTTTACCCGGCTTTACGTCATAAGGCTTCTGATCGATGTAAATGCGTACCATGATAGTTTACCGCCAGGGGCATTTTTTTTGATCGATATGCTTTTCAAAATCTTCTCTGAAATATTTCAGCGCGCTTTGCAGCGGCTCCATCGCACCCGGTGCCAGCGCGCAAAACGTATTGCCCGGCCCCAAAAGCCGCGTGTGCGTTTCGAGCAGCTGCAAGTCTTCCTGTCTGCCTTCGCCGCGTTCGATGGAGAGCAATATTTTCTCCGTCCATGGCAGCCCCTCGCGGCAGGGTGTACACCACCCGCACGATTCCTGTGCGAAGAAATGTTCGAGGTTATGGACAAACCCTACGGGGCAGGTGTGATCATCGAGGATGATCATCGTGCCGGTACCGAGCCTGCTTCCGGCCGCGGCCACGGATTTATAGTCGAGGTTGATATCCAGATGCTCTTCCACCAGAAAGTCGGTGGAAGCGCCTCCCGGCAACGCGCCTCTGAAACGATATCCATTAGCCATTCCGCCTGCGCAATCCTCGATCAGCTCCCGCATGGAAACGCCCATCGGCAGCTCCCAGAGGCCGGGTCTTTTGACACGCCCGCTCACGCCGTAGATCTTCGTGCCGGCGTCATTGCCTTTTCCCAAGCTTTTGAACCAATCCGGCCCATTATTGATGATATGCGGGATATTGCACAGTGTTTCGACATTGTTGACGATCGTTGGTTTGCCAAACAACCCGCTTACCTGCGGGAAAGGCGGTTTGGACCTCGGTGTGGCCCTTTTGCCTTCCAATGCATTGAGCAATGCGGTTTCCTCCCCGCAGATGTAGCGACCCACGCCCGTATGCAGGTACATTTCCAGGTTATAGCCCGTTCCCAGGATGTTTTTACCCAGATAACCCGCCGCATAGGCTTCCTCAATAGCGTGCGTGAGCAACCGGCCGGCCTTTTTATAAGCCCAGCGCAGGAATATGTACGAAATATTAGCCTGGATCGCGAAGGCCGAGATGATCATGCCCTCGATGAGCTGGTGCGGGTTTCCCTCCATCAGCATGCGGTCCTTGAATGTACCGGGCTCCATTTCATCGGCATTCGCGATGAGGTATTTGACCGGATAATGCCCGTTCATCGGCACAAAGCTCCATTTCATACCTGTGTTAAACCCTGCTCCGCCCCTGCCTTTCAGATCCGACGCCTGTACCGTATTGGTAATCGACTCCGGCGACAATGAAAGTGCTTTCCTCAATGCCTGATAGCCCCCGTTCTTCTCATAATCGCGGAGATTATAGCAGGGGCGGTCGAAGCTGATATGCTGGGTGAGAGGCGTCTCCATGGCATCAGTGGTATCGGTCCAGTATTTCGTCCAGATTTTCTTCCGTCACGTCGCGGAACAACTCGTTGTTGATCATCAGCGCAGGCGCGTGGTCGCAGGTGCCCAGGCAGGCATTAGGCAGGAGCGTGAACCGGCCGTCGGGGGTCGTCTGCCCGAAGCCAATGCCCAGCCTGTCGCGGATTTGCCCGTATATTTTTTCATAACCCATCACATAACAACTAATGCTGTCACAGAGCAGGATGATATTTCTGCCGACGGGCCTTCTGAAAACGAGGTTGTAAAAAGTAGCCACGCTGTCGAGCTCTTCCGGCGATATTTCCAGGTAACCGGCAATGGCTTGCAGGCTGTCGTCGGAAATCCATCCACGGTGGTGCTGCACGATTTTGAGCGCTTCGATAGCCGCCGCGCGTCGGATGGGTACAAGCGCGACCTCATGGTCAATCTCTGCCATTTCTTCGGGTGTGAGTGTCTCCTGGGCGATCATGACAAAATAGTTTGTTGATTATCGGTCTATATCAGCCAAAACATAATCGATACTGCCGAGAATGGACAGCAGGTCGGCTACCGTGTAACCCTTACTGATATACGGAAGCATTTGCATGTGCGGAAACGACGGAGTCCGGATCCTGACGCGGTATGCCGACGTACTTCCGTCGCTGGTCAGGTAATAACTGTTGGCGCCCTTGGTGGCTTCGATACAACTCATGGCTTCGCCGGCCGGGATCACCGGCCCCCAGCTCACATTGAGGAAATGCGTAATGAGCGTCTCGATGTCCTGCATCGTGTTTTTCTTAATGGGCGGCGTCGTGAGCGGGTGGTCCGATTTGTAAGGCCCCGCCGGCATGTTTTCCAGGCATTGCTCAACGATTTTCAGGCTCTGCCACATTTCCTGCACCCGCACCTGCGCGCGGTCGTAACAGTCGCCGTTTTGTGCGGTGGGAATGTCGAAATCAAAGTTTTCGTAGCCCGAATAGGGTTGTTTTTTCCTGAAATCCCATTCAAATCCACAGGCACGCAATCCCGGGCCGGTTACGCCCCATTCGATCGCTTCTTCGAGTGTGTAGATGCCAATGCCTACGGTGCGGGCCTGGAAAATGCTATTACGCATCACCATCTGATCGTATTCGCGGAGCCTTTTGGGAAAATAATGGACAAAATCGCGCACCAGCTTATCCCAGCCGACCGGCAAGTCCTGTGCCACGCCGCCGATCCGGAACCAATTAGGGTGCATTCTCGCGCCACAAACGGCTTCAATAATATCGAATATCTTTTCCCGGTCGGTAAACATATAGAAAACCGGCGAGAGCTGCCCGAGGTCCTGGGCAAAGGTACCGTACCACACCAGATGGCTGGCGATGCGGAACAATTCACAGAGCATTATCCGTATCACTTCGACGCGCGGCGGTACCCGGATGCCCGCCAGCTTTTCCACCGCGAGCAGATAGGCCAGGTTGTTCATCACGCCACCCAGGTAATCCACCCGGTCGGTATAGGGTATGTAGGTGTGCCAGGACTGTCGTTCACCCATTTTCTCGGCCCCGCGGTGATGGAAGCCGATATCGGGCACAGCGTCGACGATGTCCTCGCCGTCGAGCTGCAAAATAATGCGGAGCACGCCGTGCGTGCCGGGGTGTTGCGGGCCGAGGTTCAGGAACATGAAATCGGCATCTTCGCTATGCCTTTTCAAGCCCCATTCTTCGGGATTGAATTGCAATGCTTCCTGTTCCCGGTCCTGCTTTTCCTCCCAGAGCCGGAAGGGTCCCATTTCGGTCGCACGGGCCGGGTGTTCTTTTCGTAAAGGGTGCCCGTTCCAGGTTAACGGCATCAATATACGTCGCAGGTGCGGATGGCCTTCAAACCGTATTCCGAACATATCGAAGACCTCCCTTTCGTACCAGTTTGCATTTTTCCAAAGGCCGCAAACCGACGGCAGGGACGGGTACTCGCCGTGCAAGGCTACTTTAATACGGATAAACCGGTTCCGTCCGAACGAAAGCAGATGGTAAATGACTGTAAAATCCGGTGGTACAGACCCATTCAGCGCCGCTTTTGCCCTGCTGCGCTCGTCAATGGCGCTGAGATCGAAAAGCATGCTGAATGGCCGGGGAATCCCCGTTTTCAGGTGCATCAGCATGGCTACTACCTGCTCTTTTTTGACGCGCAGCGTAGTAACCCCGTCCGTGTTTATTTCAGTTTTAAAAGCTGATTCGCCCAATGCAGCCCTCAGCGTATCTTCGAGACCGGAATCGATATCTTCCATGTCAAACAGTGTCAGGCGTACGAAAATCAACGACCTTCTTCCTCTCCTCTTTCTTTTCCACGCGCATTACAGGCTTTTCGGGCCTGATAACGCCCTGGGGACCAATAGCCCAGCTCAATGGCCTCTGCTCCTTCCCTACCGATTCGGACAGCAGCATCAGTCCTTGCATAAACGCGTCCGGGCGTGGCGGGCAGCCCGGTACATACACATCCACGGGCAGGAATTTATCTACACCCTGCACCACACTGTAGATATCGTACATCCCGCCCGAATTGGCGCACGAGCCCATGGAAATCACCCATTTGGGCTCCATCATCTGCTCGTGCAGCCGTTTGATGATCGGCGCCATTTTCACGAAAACAGTGCCGGCGATCACCATCACGTCGGCTTCCCGGGGCGTTCCCCGGATCACCTCCGCGCCGAATCTGGCTACATCATATTTGCTGGTAATGCTGGTAGCCATTTCTACAAAACAGCATGACAGGCCGAAATGGAACGGCCACATGGAGTTTCGCCGACCCCACGCCAGCAGGTCCTGGACAGTCGTCAGCATGACGCTCTGCCCCACAGCTTCTTCGAATGAACCCGTTCCCTGCGTCGCCGCCATGGGATCGGACGGTTTACTTAGCCACCAGTTCATGGTATGCCTGCCCTTTGGGCATTTTACGGTAAGCTTTAAGGATTTTCTTCCCGTCGGGCCCGAAGTTCAATGCACCGATGCTCCATTCGTAGATCAGCACGGCGAACAGCAACCCTATAAAAACACAAATGCCGAGGTACCCTGGCCAGCCGAGTTCACGGAACGCCAGAGCCCACAGCACGATAAATACCACCTCGATATCGAATATGACAAACATCATCGCGATCAGATAGAACTGCGCCGAGAAACGCAGCCGCGCGGAGCCCGTTTCGAGAATCCCCGATTCATAGGGCTGCTCTG
The DNA here is from genome assembly GCA_035565435.1 of Dyadobacter sp. Lineage (GTDB taxonomy): Bacteria > Bacteroidota > Bacteroidia > Cytophagales > Spirosomataceae > Dyadobacter. The sequence continues at coordinate 17,397 of DATMSL010000660.1, forward strand.
ACGCCGCTGTGCGATGTCGTTGACCGAGAAAGTAAGAAAGCGAAATAATCAATGTCAATAATGCAAAAACCAGTAAAGTATATAGCCAAAAAGGCCATCCTGGCGTGCCAGACGCATTAAAACGATCCATAAGCAATCCAATTTAGAAAACGTGAACAGCAACAAAACTGTATTCTCTCAGATTGGCGTGATAAAATGGGTAAGATGTTGGAAGTGAAGAAATGCTCAGATGCCCGTGATGTAATGTTTCAGGTTGTCGATCACGTATTCCTGATCCTCGATGATGAATTTGACTACGTCTCCAATGGAAATGATACCTGTGAGTTTTTCGTCGTCGATAACCGGAAGATGCCTGATAAATTTGTCGGTCATGCAAGCCATGCAGTCTTCAATAGATGTATCCGAGGATACCGTCAGGGGATTACTTGTCATGATTTCCCCTACCAATAAATCTTTAGAGGCCTTACCTCTCAGGATAACTTTACGTGCGTAATCCCTTTCTGTGAAGATTCCAACGACCCGCTGCTGCTCCATTACCAGCAACGCGCCGATGTTTTTTTCAGCCATCAGTTCCAGAGCTTCGAAAACAGTGTTGTCCGGCCGAATGGACACTGGTCCTGTCTTCTTTGTTTCGAGAATATTTCTGACTTTCCCCATAATTAGCTCCCGCCTCCAAACGGATTCAGCGATAAATTTTGGTTAACATAAATATATTTACCAAATCATTAAAAAGCTAATATTCAAGCATTTTTTTATATTTTTTCACGAATACCTTACTCGCTCCAAATCGCCAGCACATTGCCGTCCGGATCCGCAAAATGGAACCTTCTGCCGCCTGGGAAGGAGAAAATATCGACGGTAATGGTGCCTCCGGCAGCGATGACTTTGTCTTTTGCCCCTTCCAGATTTTTGGTGTACAGTACCACCAGCGGGTTCCCTCCGGCCGTTTCCTCCTCATTCCGGTGAAAGCCGCCCGATAATACGCCGTCTTCAAAAGCAGTGTAGTCGTCGCCGTAATCGGTAAATGTCCAGCCGAATGCATTGGTGTAGAATGCCTTGATGACTTCGATTCGCTTGCAGTAAAATTCGATATAGTTGATGGATGTCTGACTCATGGTTTTTGAAGTTTGGTGAAGAGCTGTTTTTTGCAAATGTATCATTGTGATCCGCCTGGTCAAATGATCTGAGCTAATAGTATGTCTATATTTTTTGCGTCAAAAGGGTATCCGGAGCCGCTTTTCGGCTCTTTAAGATAGTTCCTAAACATTGCAACCTTAAAAATCATGGAAAAGAAACAGGCCGATCCTTCACGCCTGACCAGGCGTGAAATGCTCGGCATTACCGGTATAGCGGGTTTGACCGCCTTTACGGGCCTCAAAGCCGATGCCGCTCCGCGTTCCGTACAGGCCAGGCCGCGCATTGCCTGCCTTGTTACCTATTGGGGCGCTACCCGGTCCCACGCCGACTGGATCATCGCGAAACTTATGGACGGCTACTGGTGGCAGGGTGCCCACACACCTTCGGGAATCGAAGTGGTATCGGTTTACATTCACCAGTTCGATACCAGTCTGCTGGGCCAGAAAGTGTGTAAATCCAAAAACATCCCGATTTTCAAAACCGTCGGCGAGGCCGTTACGCTGGGCGGAAAGGATCTCGCGGTCGATGGCGTGGTGATCGTCGGAGAACATGGTGATTACGCGACTACGCTCAAAGGGCAGTGGATGCTGCCCCGCTGGTGGATTTACCAGCAGGTGATCCGGGTTTTCGAGCAGAGCAAGCGTTCGGTACCTGTTTTTAATGACAAACACCTTTCATACAGCTGGGACGAAGCCAAATGGATGTTTGACAAATCGCGCGAACTGAATTTCCCGTTGACGGGCGGCTCATCCATTCCCGTTCACTATCGCAAGCCCGACATTGAAATCGATATCGACACTCCCATCCAAGCGTCCGTGATGCTCGGCGGCGCGCCGGACGAGGGCGCACTCTTCCATTGCGTCGACGTATTGCAGGCTTTTGTAGAACGCCGGAAAGGCGGCGAGACGGGCGTAAAATCGGTGCAATGCATCCGCGGGCCGGAAACCTGGAAATGGACTGAAAAGAATCCCTGGGCGGCAAAGCTCCTGGAATCCGTTCGAGTAAATATGAACCTCAAACCCGGACATTTTCAGGCTATCGAAAAGCCGAATGTCTGTATTGTCGAATATAACGATGGCACGAAAGCGGCCGTTTATAATGCCAGGGACGTCGGCTGGACCTACGCTGCCGAGATCCAGGGACATCAGGAGCCGACGATCATTTCGATGCTCGAATGGCCGGGGCCGTTTTCCCAATACCACGCCTCCAACTCGCAACCGCACTGGATTGTGCAAACGATGGTTACCAAAAAGGAACCTTTCAATGCGGAGCGGTTGCTGTTGTCAACAGGCATTACCGCGTTCAATATGGAATCCAACTGGCAGAACGGGGTCTACTCGCCCATCGGCCGCCGCATTGAAACCCCGTTCATGAACATGACCTACCGCTCCACGCGCGACGCGCAGTTCAACAAAGGCGAGCGCCCCCCGAACGTGCCGTATATGCGGGGGTTTTCGGAATGATTGAATGACCGAATGACTGAATGATCCGCCATGGAACGGGAAATGTGTGAATAAAATGCCGTCAGGCATGCAATATCGGTAGCAAATGCATGTTTTAGGTCCGTTGAAAATGCCCCTGGGCATGTAACAACGGGGCAAATGGCTAGGGCTAAGACCTTTGCCATTACCCAGACGAGATTTGCCAGCAATTATCCAGTCACTCCCCGTTCCACAGCGGCTCATTCACATTCATTCAGTCATTCAATCATTCGGTCATTCAGTCATTGACACATTCACTCATTCCCCGTTCCACGGCGGCTCATTCACTCATTCACTCATTCACTCATTCATTCAATGAAACGCAGAGACGTCATTAAAAGCCTGGCAATCTTACCTGTAACAGGCAACGTTTTTCCGATACAATCCGCTCCTATGGATGGCAATAGCGGTCCAAAAGCCTCGCCGAAGCCCATGCCGGACCTGCACCGCAGCGCGTTCGTCATGGACGGGCATACGCACGTCATGAGCCGTGAGCTCGTGCTGAAAACCGACATCGGTCAGCGGTACGCAGATGGGACCGTCGACCTGCCAAGGGCGAAGGAAGGCGGGCTGGACGCGATGTTTTTCTCCGTTTACACGCCAGAGAACTACTACCCCGGCAGATTTGAAACCAAGAACACGTTCCGGGTTGTGAACCTGGCATTGGATCAGATTAAAAAGAACAATGCGGTCATCGAGCTCGCGCTCACGGCCTCCGATATTGAGCGTATCAATAAAAAGGGCAAAATGGCTGCTTTCCTGGACCTGGAAGGCGGTTATGACCTGTACGGCGATCTGGACCTGCTCCGCGCGCTGTATAAGCTCGGCCTTCGTTCGATGCAGCTCACGGCGCACAGCACCACCAATGCGTTTATCGATGCCTGTAACGATGTGTATACCTGGGGAGGCATTAACGAGCACGGAAAAGCGGTGATCAGGGAAATGAACAATCTCGGTATGGTGATCAACGTGGCCCACGCGTCCAACGACGCCATTTTGCAATCGGTAGCGGCCAGCCGCCACCCGGTGATTTACAGCCACGGCGGTTTTTACAAAATTGTCGACCATCCCCGCTGCATTTCCGACGAAGCGGCCAAAGCTATTGCGGCAAAAGGCGGCGTGATCGGCGTGCATTTCGGCAGCCTTTTCAACAATCCCAAATACTGGGCGTGGCAGAGGGCGAATAATCCGGTTAAGGTCCAGCCGAACCCGCAGCCTAAAACGCCGCGGATCCTGAGCGCTCAGGTTACGACGCAGACCATCGAGGACGTCGATAAGGAGTTCGCACGCGAGCTGCCATTTACTTACAACGCGACCATTCCCGACGAATACTGGATGCATGTAGACCAGCTCGCCAAGGTGATAGACTACGGCGTAAACCTGGTCGGTGAAGACCACATTGCCCTCGGTTCCGACCTGGACGGCGGCCCCGAGCTACCCCGAGAGATTAAGGATATCAGTGATTATCCGCAATTTACCATGGCCATGCAAAAGCTGGGTTACAGCGATCAGCGGATCAAAAAAATCCTGGGTTTAAACTGGCTACGGGTGATCAGGCAGGTTACTGAGGGGAAATAATGGTTGGGCGCCGGCTTTCATGGCCTGTCCTGGATCAATCCGGACACGACATTGATTGTCAGCGCCACCAGGAGTGTGTTAAAGACGAATGACAATAGCGCATGGACAAGCGCGAGCCTTCTGATTTCTCTGGAAGAAATAGTGACGTCAGAAACCTGGAAGGTCATTCCGATCACAAATGAGAAATAGGTAAAATCCAGGTAATCGGGCTCGGTGTCTCCGGGGAAATCCAGCCCTTTCTTTTGCTGTTTCCGCCCTTCGCGCTCGCCCTCTGTGGTACGATAGTAGAGATGAGCGTAGTGCAATGTGAAGATGGTGTGTACCAGGATCCACGAGCAAACGATGCAGGAAAATGAAAGCACAAAATGGAGGGTCAGCTCCGACCAGGAGGCCTTTTTACCGGCAGCGTGCAGCAAGTATAATATCGCAAACAGGCTCACAAACGACGCGACCACGACAAAGAGGGAAATCAGGACCCGGCTCGAATCCTGGCCGTCCACTTCCCGCCTGACCTGCCCGGGGTGCGAGCTGAGGATGGTCACCCAGGCCAGGCCCAGATGAACAGCGCCGTACACCAGCCAGCCGATCATCCAACTGACAGGCTTATCAACGAAAGAAACGGTCGACACGACTGCCAGCGAACCCAAGATTAGCGCTATAACAAGCTTATGATGGGCATCCAGTCGGTTAATAGATGTGGCGATTCGCATAGAATATCGGGAGAGGCTTTTCAAAAAAGGAAATATAGTGTATTGTCAATATAATTGCTCAAAATACGAAAGCCTGGCGGAAACCGCTTAATAACATTTCCCAGAAAAAGTAGAACTACTTTGGTATTGTTGCTTACCTTATAGTTTTGTAGCTGATAAGCCTAACCCTTCCCCATCAATGCGACCTCCCGTTATACTCTGTGCGTTTTCGAATTCCAGCGACGCATACCTGTCACAGCTCGAAAAGGAAAAAGAAGCCATTTCGGACGCATTGCGTGAACGGCAGGGAAAGGGCCATTTGCTGCTCGATACCGATCCCCGGACGATCAAGAAACTACGTGACCGGCTGCTATTGTACCAGCCGCAGGTCGAGATCATCCATTATGCCGGGCACGCCAGCGGCAGCCAGTTGCTGATGGAAGACGCCACCGTATACGGGGCAGGGTTGCTGCAATCGATCCGGCTGCAAAAGAACTTGCAACTGGTCTTTCTCAATGGCTGCTCCACCCAGGAACAGGTAAACCAGCTACTCGACGCAGGCGTGCGGGCAGTCATTGCAACCAGTGTTGACATCGGTGATGACACCGCCACCCGATTTGCCGAAGATTTTTACCAGAAGCTTGCCGGTGGGCATTCCATCGACGAAGCTTTCAAGCTGGCCACAGAGGTGGTTACCGCCCAAAACAATGCGACATTAAACACCGAGGAACATCAGGAACGCGGCATTGCACGGACGATCAAAGCACCTAACGCAGGGCCCGTGTGGGGGCTTTATCTGCACAAAAACCAGGATGCCGCCAGTTACCGGTTATCGGAAAAGAGCTTCTACGAGCTGCATATCAAAAGCCAGATCGATTCGAATTTCAATACTTCCGAAGACGCCATCCTCGCCGCGCTCTACAATGTCCTGATGACGTTCAGCGATGAACTTCCGATGTTCGAAGACCTTGAAAAGAAATACGGCGAACAATGGGACCCGAAGCGATTCGACGTCAGGGAAGTCAAAAACGCGATTATCAACAGCCTGCCCTCACCTATTGCCGAACAGGTGCGCAAATTGCTGGTCACCGAAGACGAGCCTCTGGCCAGCGAGCGCCTGCGGTTTTTGATCAATACCTACTCCGTGATGGCCGATCTGCTACTGTTCATCATGTTTTCCCAGCTTTGGGAAGCGCTGGTGCAGGGAAAGGTACCTGTTCTGGAAGACCGGCTCAAAGAACAGATCAACGCTTTCTTCCTGCTCGATCAGCAGGACAGGCAGGCCTACGACGTGATTCCGCTCGTGCGGTTGATCCACGACAAGCTGAAAGCCCACGACGTTCCTTTATTCGTGAGCGAAATGTCGCATCTGGCCGATCTCATGGACGAGCGCGACAGCGAGTTTTTCGGAGGGTACCTGAATATCACGCGCATTAAAAGTAAGTACCGCGACCTAACCATGATGGAAGAGCTCGAAGACCGCGAGTGCCGGGAGGATTGCCAGAAAGCCGAAGCCAGCCTCTGCATTATGTTTAAAGAGCTAGGCTTCTGCGCGCGGTACAAGTTTGCGACAATCAAGAATATCTACATTAATAAAAAGAAGAACCAACCGGCTGTTTATCAACACAAAATGGTAAAACTGGACTACGTGCTCGTAGGGTTTACCGACAAAATGGAGGATTTCGAGAATTTCACGGATTCCAACTCGGTCGTGATCTACAAAATCGAGGACAAAAAGCTCTCCGCATTCAATTTGTACCCGTTCGTGATCGACATGAACGCATTGATCAGCGAGAAGCTTTCCAAAATCTACTTCTTTTATAATTATGATAAGAACACTACCGCTACTACCTGCACCTATAATTTCATCAAGAATATCAATGAAAAGAAAGACCGCCTGCAAATTCCCGCATTACCCGGTTTTTTAAGGACCAAGACCGACCTGAAAATATCACAGGAGGAACTGGAAACGATCGGGCCGGATATTCTTCAGAGTGTGGAGGGTTTCATTTCCTATTTCAAATCCTGACAGATCATGGCCCACTCACCATTCAAGCTGCTCGATTCATTCGAAAAAAGCGAACGCAGCGCATTTTTTGAAAGAGAGGATGAAATCAGGATCATCTACAACTACATCCACGAATCGAACATCGTGCTGGTGAACGGTCCGTTGGGAACCGGAAAATCCAGTATCATCAAATGCGGGCTGGCCAACTGCTTCGAAAAAACCGACTGGCTCGAAATATTCGTCAGGCGTTACGACGACATCAACATTTCGCTGCGGAAGGAGATTAACCTCAAAAACAAGCAGGATTTCGCGCTCGATTCCGACATTCTGGAATGTCTCCGGTCGCTGTACCTCGATTTTTTCAAACCGGTGTACCTGATCTTCGACCAGTTCGAGGAAATATTCATTTTAGGAAGTAGCGAGGAGCAAGAGACGTTTTTCAACGAACTCAGAAGGATACTCGACGCAAAGGACATCCCTTGCAAGGTGATTTTCATCATGCGCGAGCGCTACATCGCGCAATTGCAGAAGTACGAGGGCATTGTACCGGAGCTATTCGACAAACGGGTGCTTGTCGAGCGGATGACCGACAATGATATTAAAAACGTTATCCGGAAATCCTGTGCGCATTTCGACATTGAAACCGACGAGGCTACCATTGATGCGATCGTCAGGAATCTCAAAATCGACGATAACCTGATCGAACTGCCGCACCTGCAAATTTACCTCGACCGGCTTTGGCACAAGGCGCCCGGCTCACGCAAAATTTTTAAAACAAGCCTGCTGACCGAAGTAGGCGATATCCGGAATGTGCTCAAACAATTCCTGGAAGAAAGAATAGAGAGCACGATCTCGGAAGTCTCCGCAGTGCATGGGTCGGTTAATTACAACACGATCCGGGATGTGCTTTACTGCTTCGTTACCGACGAGGGTACGAAACGTCCGCAAAAGATCGGGGACATTATTTCGCCGACCGCCCCACTGGACGTCGCCACGGCGATTGTGAAGTCGTTGGCTGGCAAGAATATCCTCAGGCTCGACAAATACGGCGGTAACGGGATCGACAGCATTTATGAAATTGCCCACGATAGCCTTGCCAAAATCATTCATGACAAGTTCAGTCTGGAAAATTCGCATATCGCCCGCACGATCAAGACCATTAAAAATGCTTATCTGAAATACGAGCAATCCAACAAAATATGGTTCCTGAGGTCGTACCTCGACCGCAACGATTTACGGGATATCAGGCGCTCGACCAAAGACATCAAGGAAAATGTAGCCCTGAGCAAGCAACCTACGGCGGAAGAATGGAAATTCGTGGCGGATAGCAAACGCCGGCTCACGACTATTTACGCGCTCACCTATGGCGCCGGCGTCCTGTTTCTGCTAACCATATTAACGTTCCTGGCAGTATGGAGCTCGGAGACCAGCACGCGCTACCGGCTGCTCATTAACCTCGCCCGTTCGAAGACACAGCAATATATTCTTTATAAAAAATACGAGGAGAACAGTATGCTCTCCGGATTTTTCGGGGACGGCATGTTTAACGAAATCAAGCGGTATCCCGAACACGAAAACCTCTATTTCGCTTCCATATTCAATGTGGAGCCGATCACGGATATGGCCTTTGCCCACGTTGGCAAGGACAAAAAATTATTGATTGTCGCCGGCCCTAACACTGTAAGCTTGTATAACGAGCGTTTAGGCACGCTGGAAAACAGGTACAACGTAATCAAAGGCCGTTGGAGCAGGGACCGCTACAACCATGGTATCAGCGTGGTGCTCAACAGCCACGACACCACGCTGGTAAGAATTTCCTATGCAGGCGGAAAGATGCTGCTGATGAAAAGAGTGGTCGATACCACGCAGATCGGGGAGTCGTTCAGGCTGACTTCTGAAGGGATCCTGAGCGACAGTACGCAGTCGCTGTTCGATATTGACAATGAATATAACTATAACTCGCTGAGGCGCTTCCCGCACGATTCGATCATTGCGATTTCCGATACGCGAATGGGTATCACGCGGTTGTTCTGGACCGGTGCAAAAAAAATCGAACCGAGCACGCGCCTGCTGCCCGAAACCAAAGTGCGCTTCCTGCTGCCATTAGAAGCCGAAGATCTCGAATACCTGAAGAGAAATTCGAGCATCGGTGCCAAGCAGGATTTGTGGACGTACCTGGAAAATGAATACCTCACCTCGATCGACCGGCTTTCGAGCCATTTCTTCTCCTCCGAAAACTCGGGTTCACTGGTTAATCTGAAAGGTGTACTGAGCGCATTGACGCGCCAGGTGGAAGGGCAAGATCACTATGGTCTCTGGATGGCATTATCCAGAAAAATAAATGCTGATGGTAACCGGCGCCTGAACGAAGTGTTCTGGGACGCACGCGTTGAACTCGAAACCAAAATCCAGAAAATGAGGGAGGACGAGCGCAATGCACTTTTCACATTCGTGCGCATGCAGTCCCGGCGTTACGCGAGTAACGACCACATTCTGTTCCTGGAAGATATGCGCGAAAGGCTTCCGAATGATCCCTGCCTGAATCACGACCTGTCGATTGTATACAACAATGCGTCCTGGTACCGGCTTTTCGACGGAGATTTTAAAAAGTCGATCGAATATGCCCAAAAAGGTACGGCAGTGGCTATTACGCCCAAGTCGCGCCTGGATTATATTTATGTAAACCTGGCACATGCCTACCTGCTTTCGGGTAACGCGGCAGAAGCCAGGAAGTATTACCGGCAATATGCGGCCAGTAAAAATTTCAGCGAAAAAAATTGCGCTTATACCGATGCTGTCATTTACAACCGTGAAGTGATGATTGCTGATTTACAATCATTTATCACTAAGAATATGATTCCCGACACGCTTCGGGATGATGCAGCATCGATCATCAGCATGCTCAACGACATTGAAATACCCGGCTCCGGCTACAACAGCCTGGCCAGCGCATTGACCGATTCGTCGATCACGAAATAGTTGAGGTGGTGGCACGATACCTTTTGCGGCACAGCGGCAGCCTTCGCTTCGAATATGCTGTCCGTACTCACGGCTATATCGTTGACCGTGTTTTTGTAAACCCAGGAGCCTATTTGCGTCACCACCTTTTCCATCAAAGGCAGTCCGCCGCTGGCCTGCAAATAGGCATCGAGATCGCCGCCAACGATGAAATAGGGAATCGGCGCCGTATTTTTTTGGGTTAATTTCTTAATAAAATCGCTGCCGCTGTCCATCTGCGCCAAAGTATGCAGCACCTGTTTATTTCCCACTTTCAGCACCGACGACAAAAAGCCCGTGACCGCGCCCACCTGCGGCGGGAACAGCTTGGTACCCAGCGCCAGAGCCACAGATGCCCAGCTGACGTAACCGGGAATTTCCCCAAACTTACTGCCGCCATTCGGTGTGCCTGCCATAATCAGCTTGTCGACGAACTTGTCGCCGCCCAATTCCTCGATCATATACCGCGACACCAGCCCGCCCATTGAATGCGCCACCAGTACCAGCTCTTTTCCATCATTTTCCTGAAAACCCAGGGCAGTCAGCTTGCCTTTCAGGATTGCTGCGATTTCCTCGATCGGCGTGTTGAGGTTTTCATAGTCATAGGTCATCACCAGGTCATAACCTCCATCAATCGCCATTTTGAACGTCTTGGCCATCTCTTCGGTATCTCCGATAATCCCATGCACCAACAGCAATACCGATTTGGCCTGATTAACCTTCCCTTCCAGGCCCTCGCTTTCACGGACTGCATTATTGGTATAATCCACCCAACGCAAGCGGTTCGGGTCGGTTTGTATGCCCAGCTTGCCTGCGAATTTCAGGAAAACCATGCGAAAGGCCCCACCCAGGCTGCGCGTCTTTTCCACCACTTCTTCGGGGATGGTATCGACGCTCACCTGCATGACTCCCGGCCCGGTGATCGCCAGCGCGCCCATGGGCAGGAAGTCCTCACCATCGAAAAAGAATGGTAGTACCAGTTCGTCTTCCTGCTCGGGCCGGATGTCGATGATCAGCGGATCCGCTTTAAGGGCCGCCGCGTTACTCAATTCGACTACCTCGGCGATACTGCGGTCCTCCCCTCTGGTACCTTCGTCGAAGTTCACGATTTCGAACCATGGATTGCCCGGTGCATATGCCTCGTTGATAACCGGCTTCTCGACACTCCTGGTCCTGGAAACGAGCGGAGCCCAACCGAGCTTCCCGCGGAATGAATCGTGTGGACGGATTGTAATGCCCTTCCCGATAACCATTTCCTCCGCTCCGAGTTCCTGTTCGGCCTTTTTGACCAACCTGATACTGACTGCTTTCGTAACCCAGTCGGACTTTCCGCCGCCGATTCCTTTCGACTGTCCCAGGCCCCTGCTGCCCGACGGCGCTACGGTGGCCCCTATTTGGATTGGCTCCTGTACAAACAGGCTGCTGTCGATAGTTTCCGTAGAAACAATCAGTTTCAGGGTGTCAATTTCCTCCTCGCTATTGAGCGTAAAGACGTCGCTCGTGAGCGCTACCGAGCTATTCGCAGGCACCGGCTGCGAATCATTGAAAATGACCGTTACGCCATAATCAGGCGAGAGGTAAAGCAGGGAAGCATACAACGCCCGGGCTGTACCGTTCCGAAAATTGACCTTGAACGGGATATCCTCCCCATCGTGATCAAGTGTAATCAGCGTGTCTGAAAAAACGCCGGTAGCTCCACCTTGCTCCACTTCCACATTGAATGTGATTTGCCCTGGCTGAATGGCGGATTGCGCATTTTGCAAATCGAGCAGGCGTTGCCAGCGGGCGAGCGATTGCAGGAGGTTCAGCACAGGGGTTGCCGCGAATTTGTCGGTTCCGAGCACGGTTTGTATCGGCGCAACGCTGCCGGTATGGTAAACCGCGATATTCCCGTTTTCGATTTTCAGTTCGAACAGGGCGGCAGCCAGGACGCCGGTCAAAACTATTCCCGATTCGGCGGCACCGGCCATTGTTTCCTGCATCACTTGTGCTACCGCGCCGTCGCCGTAAACAAAGAAAGGCTGCAGGCGGAGCGATTTGGGCTCTCCCCAATACACGCTGTTCGGATCGAGAGGTAATGCGCCGACCTGCAAGGTACTTTCCGTCACATTCAACACATCCAGCACGGCATTGCCCACGGGCTGGCCTTCCGCTACCGAGGTATATATGTTAATGTAAACCGGCTCTCCTATCCGCTGCTCGATGCCCATCCCCGCGCCCAGGTCGATCGTCCACTTGCCCGCCTTCATGTACACGCGGTAGCGCGTGAGGCGGGCGCTGTCGACATTTCTTCCAAGAAAACCCTGGCCCACATTGAAAACACCGATCGGTTCCATCTGCGGTGTCTGGTTTTTCAGAGCGTTCCGGATGAATGCCCTTACCTGCACAAACAGGTCCGCGTACGTGATCTGCCCGCCGCTTTTGCCCAATACGGAAATCAGTGATTGCGTGAACTGCCCGTGCCCGTTGCTTTCCCAAGCACGCTCAATGCGGTCGCACGCGGCGAGCAGCAGATGGTCGGAAGACGGAATGTTAACATTGCCCCGCTGCACATAGGCGCCATCCAGATAGCTTTCAAGAGGCCGGACATCGGAGGTACCCTTTTCAAACCGCGGCTGCATTTGCAGAAACTGTTCGAGCTCCCGCGTGACCGACCCGGAATGGCACGAATCCGCAATCACCACGATCCGTGGGTTGCGTGCGCCCACTTCTTCCAGCAACAGCGCGATTTCCTTATCGGCCAGGTCATATTTCCCCGATTCGCGGCTATCGTGCAAAACCCAGGTCTGCTCCTGCCGGTCGGAAGCTGCAGCCTGAAATTCGGGCGCTGTAATGCCGGTCGAACCGTGTCCTGAGTAATAAATCACCGCAATATCCTCCGGCCCGGCCTGGCTAAGGTGCTCCCGGAAGCCGCTGATAACCTTCTCTCGCGACGCATTGGCATCCGTAAGCACGAGGATCTGCCGTTCGTCAGGAATCAGATCACTATAATTTTCCTTTAAAAACTTCTTGAAATCGGAGACATCATTCACGCAGCCGTTCAGTGGTCTGATCGGCGGGTTGGAGGCGGGACTGTACTCATTAATACCGATCAGCAATGCAAAGATTTTCATAAAGTTAAAGGTTGGGTTAGGAAGACGGCGGTGTTCCAAGAATGAGCCTGTAATCAGTGAACAATGGCTCGGATTGCCTGAAATTACCTCCCGGATGAATTAAAATCAACACCCTCAATGCTTTATTATCGAACGGGAAAACGGTGCGTCACGAACGGCCTGGCGCGGATGGGCCCGGTAAATAATTTCTTTGACAGCCGCCCCGAACACCCCGGAAAAATACCGAAATTGAAAGTCTAGTAAGCGAATTTACCAACATGGGCATCGGGACAATTACCCCTCGACAGCATAAAACAAGACGGAACCGGCTGTTTTTCGTCGCGATCGACAAGTACGATCATTGGACGCCGCTCCAATACCCGGTGTCCGATTGCCAGCGATTTTTGGGCGTACTCAAAGATTTTTACGGCTTCTCAGACGAAAACTTCGTGATTCAGCCGCTTTTCGACGACAATGCGAAAACCGATATTGTTTTCGATGAGATCTGTTACCTGGCCGACAAGGACGAAAACGGCGAGCTGCGCATTCGCCCGGACGAAAACCTGATCATCTACTTTTCGGGGCACGGCCATTTTGATAAGAACAAAGAAGGTTACTGGGTACCTTCTGATGCGCCAATCCTTTCAGAAAGACCGAGCGATTTGAAAAAACTGATTTCAGTCAGCGAGGTGATCCGAATACTTTCTAATATCAAAGCCCACCACATTGTCCTGATCGTCGATGCCTGCTTCTCGGAAGCTTTTGCGACGATGGAAATCGATGTAGCGCAGCAAAGCCAGTCGGCCGAAGCGGAGGAAGTTCCATCAAGGTGGGTACTTACGGCCGGGCGCAACGGCGTGGTACCCGACAAAAGCCCGTTCGCGGATGCGCTGATCGACATTCTCCATAATAATGCGGATGAAAGCGTGTCCATCAACTGGCTGGGCGCACAAATCACGAAGCAGGTCCGCGACAACGGGTTTGAACTGGAACCGCTTTGCAAAAGCCTCGTCAACCAGAAATACAAGCTGGGTGAATTTTTCTTTCACCGCACCGCCAAGGCAGCGGAACCAGCCGCGCCATTCGACCATGCAAATCTCCAAAATACACTGCGGGCAGGCTCCAAGGCACAATTCGAGCGGCTTCAAAAAGGGCGCTATAAATACCTGAACATCGAGAGTATCCTGGTTTCGGAGATTAATCTCGGCAAATACCTGGATGTGCAGGTCAAAACCGACACGCAGGTTGCTTCGCTGGAACTGGCCGTGCGGGCTTTATGGCAAAACAAAAAAACGCAGGCGCTGCTCGTGGGCGACGGCGGTATGGGGAAAACGGTATCGCTGCTGTTGCTATGGCGGGACCTGCTTTTTGAAGAAAACGGCCCCGTTCCGGTATTCATTCCGCTGAACGAGTACAACTCGGCGTCCGAAGCCGAGCGCAGCGACTTCGTGGTCAGGTATCTTTGTAAAAACCTGCTCAATATCCCCGAGCCGCCTGCGGAAACGGTCAATGCTCTTTGGAAGCTGTTCGAAACGCCACGGGAAGGAAGACCATCGATGATCCTGCTGCTGGACGGCCTCAATGAAGTAACCGTTCCGAAAGGGCGGCTGATGGCCACCGTGAACGATCTCGCGGCCCGGGCCGGCGGCACGCAAATGGTGATATCGTCCAGAAACAAGCAGATTGAGAAACTGGACCTTGCCAGCGAGAGTGCCGCGTTAATGCAGATCTTGCCCCTCACGCAGGAAACCGTCATTGCTTACCTAAAAGAAAAGGGCCAGGAGATACCTGCCAATAAGGATTTGCTGGGGCTATTCGCGAACCCGATGATGCTCACGCTGTATTCCGGAGCCAACAATATCGCATTGAGGTTCAAGGACGACGACCGTTTCCATTTCAAAAAAGTGACGACTTACGGTGAGCTGCTTTGGAATTTCAACGAAGCCCAGCTGGCGCAGCTGACGGATGGCAACGACGAAGCCGACATCCGCTACCAGAACTTCCTCCTGCGTGTACTAGTGCCCTACATCGCATACAGAATGGAAGACAAGGGCAAATACGCCATTACGATACGCAAACTCGCCGATCCCACTTTCAATTTCAAAACAATACTGGATGAAGCATTCGCTGAGCTCGATACCGAAGAACTAACCGAATTGTATCCGGAATTCGAAGGCAAACGACGGGAACTAGGCCTGGGTGTACTCACAGAGCTGGACGAAAAAGAGCAGCGTTCGGGAAAAGTAAAACAGTTCCTGGTCGAACGCCTCCGCGTGCTGGTCATGGAAGGGGACGATCTCCGGTTCCTGCACCAGAATTTCAGGGATTTCTTCGCGGTATGCCATATACGCAACATGACGGAGGCCGCAATGGTGAGGCGGGTACTGCCGGAGGTGTTTTTCAAAAACTATATCCCGGTATACCTGCGGAGGCTATTGGGGGAAATAGAGGGAGAACATCAATCGGTACCAACCTGGAATGCTGCCAAAGGTCACCTGGAATTGCTGGAAAGGGAAAACCTGCTGTCGCGGCTGATAGATTTATGCCGGACCGATTCGGGTATCACCGCGGGAGACGCAGAACGCGCGTTTGTGATCCGGAATGTGATGATGATCTGGCTCGATTTGCGCCAGAGCCTTGCCGGTGCCAATCTAACCTGCCTCGACTTACGCCAAATCCAGTTTAACGGCCTCCCGTTAACCCGCCACCAGGGCAGCGCCTACCTTCCGGCGCGATTTGAAGGCAGCGTGCTCGACGGCGACAGCTTTCTTTTTAAAGGCCATTACGGACAAATCAACCAGGTGCATTACAGTCATGACGGCCAAAAACTGCTGACGGCATCGGACGATGGTACCATTAAAGAATGGCTTGCTGCTACGGGTAAACTCCTGCAGACGTTTGCCGGGCATACCGACAAAGTAGTATCGGCCAGGTACAGCGCCGATGACCAGAAAGTGGTTTCAGCGTCCTACGATACATTTGTTAAAGAATGGTTGGTAAGCAGCGGCACGGAACTGGCCACCTACGAACATTTGCATTCGAAAGTCAACGACGCGGTCTATTCACCGGACGGGACGAAAATCCTCACCTGTGCCGACGATAAGCTGCTTCGGGAATGGAGCATTGCCACGCGGGAGTGCATCACAACCTACGCCGGCCACAGCAAGAATGTATCGGCGGTGTGTTACAGTCCGAAAGGAGATAAAATACTCTCCGCTTCCGCGGATGCTACCATCCGGGAATGGTCCGTCAAAACAGGAGAATGCCTTCGGGTATTAAGCGGCCATACGGAAAAAGTCAACAGTGTTTGTTATAATCCCGATGAAACGCACATGCTATCGGCATCCGACGACCGCTCGATCATCGAATGGTCTGCGGAAAGCGAAACTCCTTCCCGCTTTTTCAAGGGGCATTCCGATCAGGTGTATCATGCCGTTTACAGTGCCGACGGCGAAAGAATCCTTTCCGCATCGAAAGACAAAACCCTGCGGGAATGGTCGGTCAAAACCGGTCTGGAAAGCCGCACGTATTCAGGACACACGGACAGGGTGAATTTTGCCAGCTATTCGCCCGACAAACCCCGGGCCGTTTCGGCTTCCGACGACAAATCGATCCGCGAATGGAGCCTCGAAACCGGCACACAACTCTTCGCGATCAGCGGGCAGTCCGACTGGGTGGTTAACAAATGCGTTGTGAGCCCGGATTCCCAAAAGTTGCTCACTGTTAACTACGACCGTACTTTCACCGAAATACACATCGCATCAGGCATTGCCTTGCAGACATTCCGCGGGCATGAAAAATGGCTGCACCGCGCAAGGTACAGTCCCGACGGCACGAAAATCATCTCGACCTCCTACGACCTCACGATCCGGGAGTGGCTCGCCGCCACCGGGGAATGCGTCCGTATTTACAAAGGCCATTCGCTGGGCGTCGAGGACGCGGTTTACAGTGCCGACGGCACTCAAATTTTCTCCCACAACTTCCGCATCTGGTCGGTAGCTACGGGTGACTGCCTGGAAATCGTGGACGACGAAACGAAAAAAAAGCAGCTGCAATCGGATATGCAGCTGCTGATCACGGAGGCCGCCAAACCATTCAATATCAAATGCAAGTACGCGGAAATCACCGTGAAAGATGCAGCCTCGAAACCCGTGCTTTCGTTTGTGAACGTCTCGGGACTGCTCGTACAAGGCTGCGATTTCCGGAATGTCGACCCGGCCTCGAATTTCTCCGAGGCCGTCAGGAAAAGCCTGAGAAGTTACGGCGCCATTTTCAGCGATGACGACGAGGCCGCCTGGGAGCGTGCGAAATCGGCTGGTTAGATGTCCACCAGCCCATCGATCACCTGTAAAAAGCCACCTGCAACCGCCTGAAAACCATGTTTGTTGGGATGGATTTCGTCGTACCACTGGTCGTCAGCCACGAGCCCGCGGGCGTTGATGTAATGTACATTCGGGAACTCGGACGCGACGGCGCGCAGGCGGTCGTTGAACTCGTTGAGGATGTAGCTGATCACCCCTTTGCGGTCCGTCTGACTGCTCATACCCTTTTCGATCATGTACCGCCCCAGCCAGCCTTTGTCGGTTTTATCCAAAGGCGTAATGTAGTCATAACCGTGGCAAAGCGCATGAATATCCGGGCGTAGTGCAAACAGCTCGTTGAACATCTTGCGGTAAATCACCTGCAAATTGTCCAGTTCGGCAATCAGCGAAGCTTCGAGGTATTCCTGCGGCGGCAATCCCGTGGCGTGCGGTCCGGGCTTGATATGGCTCCGGAACTGTTCTCCCAGTACGTCGTTTCCGCCGCCGCTGATCAGGAAAAACCGCGGAGATTTGTCTTCCACCGCTTCCAGCCACTCTCCTTCCCGGTCATAGTTCGCCAGCGTATCGCCGGCTGCCGCCACGCAAAAGATCGGGTAGACTTTCGACAGGTGATCGATCGTGTCGACCACCAACGGATGTTGAAACCATGAATCTCCCTCGGATACAATTTTGGGTGCATCGGGAAATCTCAGACGCATGATCCGGTATTTGGAATTGCGTATCAGCCGCGCCGTTTTGTTAGCTACATCCAACAGTCCATCCCGGATAAAGCCTTTTTCATCCAGATGCGCATCGCTTTGACGCAACTGCACATCGGGTTTCAACTGATATTCCGGCTGTAAATCCGGGCGGGTTTTCACCTCGAAATAATTCCCCAATGCATATTCGGCCAGGTTTTCGTCTTCCAGCATCCGGGCAAGGTCGCTTTCGGCAATGATGTTGTATTCGGGATTGACATATTCCAAGGTCAGCAGCTGCGTCGACCAGCTTGCGGCTACACTTTTATCGGTTTCTCTCGCGCCCCCGCCGATCCCGCGGGTAGATCCTTTTTTGCCCACAGTAAATGGAGACGGCAGGCTTTCGAGCGTCAGTTCCTCGATATTCGACAGGTCTTCGACACTGACGATAAATTGCAGGTACTCCGCATTTTTAGGCCAATTATACAACTGTACATAGTTATCGAGCGAAATAGGGATGGTCGTCTGCCCATTGTAAGTCAGCGCTTTGGAAGCGCCGGGATCCAACGGCGTAACAATTGGATCCAGCAGGCTCAGTGACGCGCCGAACCCGGCATCCAGAAATACGCAGCAACAATACAATTTACGGCTGCTGATGTTCGTGATTTGGATCCGTATGCTGCCCTTCCATTCGCCATCGACTTGCTCGTAATGCAGTCTCACCACCCCGTTATCCGCTCCGATGGACTGCCCGTCGCCATCGCTCACCTCGATCCGCAACGGCATACCTGCCGCCGTATCGTTTTGAAGGTTTTTCAGAAAATGCCAGTTGGAAATATGTTTCAGATCTTTCACCAATTCGGAAGCAAATGCCTCCGAATCCAGCGCTATCTGTTCCACAACCGGGCGAAAAGTATCAAAAGGTCTCGTCAAAACGGCGCGGCCATTCCGGAACGATAATGTGTAGTCGGCATCGGCCTCCTTTGCTTCCAGCCTGGCCTGTTCAGGAATCGCCGACATGATCTTTTCCGTAAGCAAAAGACTATCCGTCAGAATATTGTCCACATTATTAAGATGAATTTTAAGCTGCTGGCTCATCAATCCTTCCACATATCCCTGGTAAATCCTGGAAGTATCGAGTGCTGCTTCCACCGCATTATCGAACGCCAGGATCGTGGTGTCCGCCCCTACCGACCGCACTTTGGCTTCATAGATCCGTTCATCGTCTCGTACGGTAATCCCGCGGGTAGCCCGCCCGATACCGTGAACAGCCCCGCGTTGCAGCACCCAGTTGCCCGTACCGTCGCGTATGACGTCGGCATAGGTAGCGCTGCCCGCCCCGCCGGGTTTATTGAAAGCATTGTTCAGTGCCAGTTCGCGGTGGAAAGCAGGCGGAATGTACATGACGGGCGTCTGCTCAAATGCATTGTTGAGCATCTGCTTGACGCGTCCGTGCAATGCGGAGTAGGAAAGCTGACCGCCTGAGGCTTCCAGCGATTTGAGCAGGTATTTGGTAAATACACCCTCACCACTTACCTCCACCGCCGATTCGTCCGACTCGCACGCCGAAAGGCTCACGTGCCTGGCCGGCGGAAGCACCGCATCAATATGCTTTCCTGCAAAATCAGCCGGAGAAAGTTCGGTACTGAAAATGAATTTCTCCCAGGGCCGCTGCGGGAAAACATACGGGATCCTGCGCTCGGTCACCTGTTCGTACGTCGATTTGATCAGCCCGGCATTCCGGGTATTATCGCCGGAATGGCAGCAATCCGAGATCACGGCAATGTGCGCGCCGCTTTGGGAAACCTCGTTGATCAGGTATCGCAATTCCTTGTCGGATATCAGGTAATCGCTATCGTGGGCCTCGTCATAGTAGCTCACCAGGCATTCCAGTTTGCCGTCCTGTTCGCTCGTCCAGACGGTCGCGTCCGCGGCCTCCTGCGTGCCGTGACCCGAATAGTAAAACAAGATCACATCATCTTTACCGGCCTTGCCCAGCTCCCGGAAAGCCTTCACGATCTCTGTTTTCGTTGCTCGCTGATCGGTCAAGAACTGAATATGCTTTTGCTCGAAGGATGTATCATTTTCCAGGTACCGCCGGACTTTTGCAGCGTCGGCCACGCAGCCTCTCAGTTTCGGAAAAGCCACTTTCTGGTTCAGCACCACCTGGTCTTCATAGGCATCAATCCCGACCACCAATGCATACAGGTTCGGCTTCACCACAGCCCCCGCGTCATCATTGAAATGCGATTCGAAGTCCTCCGGTGGAGCTACTTCCACGCCTCTGGGCTCTGTCCATTGCGTTTCAAGTGCTGCTTCGTCGGTGATAATGCCCTCTTCCTCCGCAACAAATGCCTCTCGCGTGGCGTCAGCGGGCTGGTATGCCGGCGCCTGCACGCCTGAGATCACCTGTTGCCAGTCGAACGCTGGCCCGAGGTCCCATTTTCCGCTGGTGCGGTAGTTGACATGGGACACAATGCCTTTAAATGCAAGTACATCCTGCGTGCCCTGGTACCGTACCGTTTCATTGAGAAACTGACGGGGGATATTGTATTTTTTTGTCAGAAACCGGAGCAGAATGATGAGGCTTTCATATTGTTTTTGGGTATAGGATGCATAGTATCGCTGGTCGCGGAAGGGCTGGTTCAATTTCTGGTATGCATCGGTCTGCGTCAGCGGACAGTAGAGATCAATGCGGCCGGGATTCTCTTTGGGCCGCGAATAAATTGTTTCCAGATTCGCGCCCCGCTCAACCAGGTAGCCGTAATTGATGATCTCGATCGCGATCGACACTTTGTCCTGCGCGTTGCCCGTGCCTGCGTTGCCGATGCCCGCGCCAATGTGCCCCGACCAGTCCTTGGACGGAAAAAGCTGGTAAATGGTGCCGTCCCGGGCGATCACAAACGGCACCGAAACCCGGAAATTCTGCGTAGTCAGCGTATTAATGCCACCGCTCAGGTTGCCGGCTGTGAAATGGAGCACGATCCGCTGCTTCGGATACGGCGGCTCCGGCGTATTGAAATATCCCGAACGGTTTTTGGGCTTACAGAACACCCCCTTCAATGAGAGATTCTCCCCCGCTACGGGCACCGTAAATGGCGTAAACGTATAATCGGTCCGGTTTTTGAATGCCGCCTCGTCGGCAGCGAGCGTATCATAGCGCATGAGCAAAGAGGAATATGGTTGGGGAAAAGCAGAGAACATCCCGGCGCACCGGAGACCAGGACGATTTACCAAAAACGGGAGGCATTACGAAACAATTTCCTCATGATTTATCCAATGGTTTTGTAGAAATAATCCTATCTTTCCTCTCCGTTCGCAGCGCTGAAATACCGTAAACTTTTAACACTATCACCAAAATGGAATCCATCGATCCAAAGCAGTACGTCAGAGAACTTGCACTTCAAAATTCCAGGGAATCGTTCATGACCGAAAGCGAGCGCGAAATCCTTTCGCGAGATCTCACCAGCACCGAAATCGAAACGCAAACCAATGTCGAACAGTCGTTTATGAACGACAAAAGCCTGGTATCGTTCGTATCGGAAGTGTCGGACCAGCGGCGGCAGGACGTCCTGCATTCCGTATTGCTGGCGCAACTGGCCGCCAACAAGAAATTTCCGGAAGAAGACCAGATCAAAGACTGGTATGATGAATTCGTGAACGTACTGAGCAACATCGGCTGGGCTTTTCAATCCGCGAGTTTCACGCCATTCACGTCGGAAGGCTCAACGATCGAAGTCGATAAGGCCATTATCGATCTTGTCGCCAGCGCCGTCGGCGGCTCGGCGCTCGTACCGCTCGTGACCAAAACCCTGGACGCCATCAAAGGCCTCAGCGATACCAGCGGCAAATTCATTGCATTCGAGAAAAATACACACACCGCTACCAAAGGGGCATTCCAGATCGGCATTGCCCAGGAGGTGAACAACACGGTATCCCTTCAATTGGGTACCTTCCTGATCACCTCCTCCGATACGATCAAGCAGATTCTGTTTTTCAAATCATCCACCAGCCGAACAACCCTCGAATTCTGCTCGCGCGTAGGCACGCTCGATGACACCACCTACGCAACGGTCCGGGACGCGGTTCAGGCTAAACTGGGGCTGAAAGCGACTGATTTTATTGCAGGTATCGATTTGAGCTAAACACGATACTCCGACAAACCGCATTTGTGCCGCGATCGGAAGTTTCGGCGCTGCATCAATGCGGTTACGTCACATCTCGTTTACCGACCATTGCTGCACCGCCACAATCACCGGCTGCAAAGCCCTGCCTTTCTCGGTGAGACTGTACTCGACCGTAGGCGGGACGGTCGCATATGCCTGCCTGTGAACCAATTCTTTGGATTCGAGGAGCTTCAATTCCTTTACCAGCATTCGTGTGTTAATCCCCGTCACGGCTCTTTCCAGCTGCTTGAACCGCATCGTGCCACCCATCAGGGTGTTAATGATCGACATCGTCCATTTGCCCGAAATCAAGTCCATTGCTGCCTGGAACGGACATTCTGTACCCGGTAATTCCGTTTTTTCTTCGGCCATAACCATCTGTGAGTCAATAATGCTTTACTTTTTATCCCTAAGGAACAAAAGGATAACTACTTGCAAAAGTAACCGTATGCGGCCAATTTCGTATGAAACAAACAACCAGGTTATGCAATTGACGGCTATCAGAGACCGGATCCAAAACGAATTTGAAAATGTACGCGAGGTGGAGGCCGGCGGCGACTATTTTTTCATGTATAAAGATGAAGAGAAGTTCCCTTTCGCCACCATTGTGACAAGCGATAACGACTTTGACAGTTTGTCAAATCTCAATCGCGAGGGTTTTTACCGGCTCAATATCGGTATCGACAAAGCCACATTTCAGCATTTATTTGCCTCTATACCGGCCAAACCGGGAATCGGTGGCTATGTAGATTCCGGAATTGATTTTACCGAAGTGAATACGCTCTTTCCTCATCCATTTTACGGAACAATGTATTGGATAAGCATCGTCAACCCGACCGAGCAGTCGTACCCACAGCTCAAAGGGTACCTGGAATATGCTTATGCCAAGGCCAGAAATAGTTATGAGAAGGCTAACCCTTCAGCCTGACTCAACGGCGCAGATTACTCAACTAACCAAACCTATATACAGCATGTCTAACCACAAACAGCGTCGTTCGCGGCGCGCTCAACGTTCCCTCATTATCAAGGTATTTCTTTTGATACTTTGTCAGCTAAACCTCCTGTCGGTCACGCACACTATCGCCCACGACCGTGCAGCCATTGATCCCATCAAATTCTCACTGGAAACGACGACTCATCAGATAAAGCTGAATGAAGAGATCGAAATCAATATAAAAGCGCAACTTCTTCCCGTTAATGAAAGCATCACATTTATTTTCAAAGAAAGTTACGCCTTCCGCATTAAAATAGTCCTGCCTGATGGATTCGTCCAAACGGGAGGAAATTATTCCGATTTCATAGGGACTACCCTGACCGCCGGCAACCCATCGGTGGTTTATCATTTGAAAGGAAAATTCACATCGCAAGTTCCTGCAGGAAAGTTCACGCTTCTTCGAGGAAGCGATAAGGCCAATAATGCCAGTCAGCTGGTTTACGTTGCCAGTTTGCCGTTCTCGGTAAAAACAGCTTCCGAGCCGGGAGATTCGAACCGGGAAATGTTCACCATGCAGCTGGATCCCCGGCGCGTACCGTATGTGCATACCGACAGTCTGAGGCACGGCTGGGGAGAGGAAGAAGACATCGTAGAGATTATCGAAGGCACCAAAAGCGGCAAATTCATGTACAAACCAGCTGCCTCGCCCTCAGAAGAGCCCGCTGACGACAATGCGATGATTATCGTGGCACGGAACGGCCGGCGATATCACCGGGTAATTGACCGGTACATAGATATCAGGTGGTTTGGCGCGGTCGGCGACGGCGTAACCGATGACACGCCCGCTTTCAATAAAGCGGCTATCGCGGCGAAAGATTCGGGAAAAATCCTGTACCTACCCCAAAGGCAATATCGGATCGATGGCAAGGTTACGCTATACACCGATGTGGAGTCGAAAGCGACCCTGTTAATGAATAAATCTACCTCTGCAGTCAACATTGCCCCTTCTAAACCGGCAATTCCAATCACTTCCGATCCCGGGGGACTTGTAAAAGGCAGCCGTAAAACCGGAATAATCGGACAAAAGGGCGCGACTGTGCTTTTACGTAGTCGTTCGGAGGTTATGATTGAAAGATTTGGTGACACGAGCGCCGTCTCTTCCTATTACAAACGTCAGTTGATTCACTTGCTGGACAACGAAGGTAATTTCGATGCTGCCCTGCAGGAAACCTACACGAATATCAACGATCTGGAGATCAAGTTATTTCCGGAAGAAAAGCCCATTACCATTAATGGCCTCAACATCGAAGTAGGGACGATCTTTTACGGACAGACGCCCCTCAGCACCACCCGAAGCCATATCACTATGAATGGTCTTAGACTAATCAATAAAGACCTCGCTTCCAAAGGGTATATCGGTGTGACTGTCCAAAACGGGTATAACATTACTTTCAACGATTGCCAGGTCAGTGGTTTCAACGACGACGGCGGTATCGAAAAAAAAGCACGGCTTGGCTACGGTTTCAATCTGACAGATGTGTACGATGTCAAATTTAACCTATGCCATATCGACGAGTGCAAGCATACGATCATGGCCGGTTATGCAACTGAAGTATTTATCGACGACTGCACGCTCTACGGCGCTGACAACGTCGGAGAAACGGTTTTTCTACAACCGCTCGACGCTCATTGGTGCCATGGAATGAAAGTTACCAACAGCCGGATTTACAGCAAAAATGGGTCCACGACAGGAGTGAGCGTTGCTGGCGGGGATATCGAAATCAGAAACTGCAAAATTTACAATTGCTGGTCTATCAGTAATATGTCGGCTACGACGCCCGAGATCCGCGGCTCATGGATCGCCGAGGACAACTATATCGAAATTTCGCCGGGTGCCTCCAACCCCAACCTGCTCGGGGCATTTTCGAGTGGGTTAAATTATGGAGATACTTTCACCAGGGTGCTGGAACATCCCAGGTTTGTTTCCATCAAAAACAATCGCATCATTAATCCGAACGCCAATAATCAGCTGATCATCTACCGCGGTATAACCAGCATTTTCCCGAAAGGCAAATTCATTACGGAAAGGCTGGAAATCGCCAATAATGTCGCAATCTCCGGCGGAAATCCGACGAGTGTTGCCACCGGTGCTTATCTGGCCGTTCGTAAGGAAAACTTCTTCGCTGGCAACAAACCCACCATTCTGATAACCGATCAGCCGTTCAGAGCTTTCAAACCTCAGAACAGTGAATTGGTTCCGACAATCAGAATTGCAACCCGAGAAAAATCAATGATGAAGCCAGACTCTGTATTTGACTATCAGGTGACCGTCCGCAACAGCACGGGCTTTTCTACCCAAGTCGATGCAGACGCTTGCTCGAAGTTTACATTGGAAAACGTCGATATCCTGTCTACCAACGGGGCGAGTACCACTGGGGGAGCAAGGTCATTTTATTACCAGATATACAATTGTTCGATTGGGAGAACGCTACCGACAGGTATGACTTCTGCGATACTGAATGCAGGCTCAGCGCCCTGGATGCTTTTTAACAGCGTTGTCTATGCCAAACTGCAATTGAGGACAGGCTCGGAATCACTCGGCCCAG